>CAUJJY010000369.1 GCA_963205155.1 Candidatus Zixiibacteriota bacterium
CACCACCGTCGCCGGTAGGCTAAGAAACATCCCGAGCCGCAAGGCGCTGGAGTGAATGTAACCGAACTGCGATTCATTGCCGGCGGCAGCTTCTGCCGACAGGCGCGGCAACGCGACTGTGGCAATGGCTATCGCGAAGAGCCCGAGCGGCAAATGAAGCAACCGGAATGCATAGTCAAGATATGAGACTGCTCCCGAATCGGTCGAGGCGATACGATTAATCACGGCGACATTAATCTGCGTCGCTGCCAACCCGATGGTTGTCGGCAATATTAGCAAGAACAGCCGCAAGAGGTCTGGGTTGGCAAAATCGATAATCAGCGGAAAGCGGAAGCCAGCTTTCTTAAGCGCCAAGTACTGGACGAAAAACTGGGCGGCCCCACCGACAAGGACGCCAATTGCAAGACTCAAGACCGGCGGATCTACAAATGGCGTCAGTGCGACCGCGCAGACGATCATGCCCAGATTCATCATCGCGGGCGCGATTGCCGGGACGAAAAACTTTCCGAGCGAATTCAGAATTCCCATCAACAGTGCCGCCAGCGAAACCATCAACAAAAACGGCATCATGAATCGGGCCATAGTAATGGTCGAGTCGAGTTTCCCCGGAACCTGCTCGAACCCTTCCGCAATGAGGGTGACTAGCTGAGGCGTCAACATCATCATCAAAAGCACAATGACAGCTACAATTGCGGTCAACGCCCCGAAGACGAGTCCGGCAAAACGGATTGCCTCCTCTTTCGAGCCCGAACGCAGCTTTTCCGAGAATATTGGGATGAATCCGGCTGACAACGCGCCTTCCGCAAACATGTCGCGCAGTAGATTAGGGATGCGAAAGGCTGACTTAAATGCGTCAACGGCATCGGAAGCACCAAATAGATAGGCCGTAACCTGCTCGCGGACAAGCCCAAGCACGCGGGAGATGAGGGTTGCACCCGAAACCACGCCGGCCGAGCGTGCCAGACCGCTCTTTACGGGTTGCTTACTTTCCAATTGACATCCCGTCCCCCAGACGTATATTAATTAGCTTTAAGAGAGTGCCATACGGAGGTATAAAACATTGGCAGTACATAAGTCAGTTAAAAAGAGACACAGACAATCAGTTAAGTTGCGTTCACGCAATCGTACGATTAAGGGCCAGCTCAAGACGGCCGTGAGATTGGTTGAAACCGGTGAGGAAAATCCCAAAGCCGCGTTATCATCATTGACGGCATTGCTCGACAAAGCGGTCAAGCGTAACATTGTTCACAAGAACACCGCCGCCCGGAAGAAAAGCCGTTTGACGAAGATGCTCAACAAAAAAGCTGAGTCAAAGTAGAATCGCGCTGATTTCTCGATTAGTTTAATGAAGAAGCGGATCATGCGATCCGCTTTTTTGTTTGGCTGGCGCTTGGTTGCGAAATCAGAACGTGAAGACTTGAAGCGTACTCGCTGTCAACATCGACAGCACCCGTTTGCCGGAATCAAGCCGAACGTCAGGGTACTTCACCGACCACTCCTCGTAAGCTACCTCTTCTCCCCAGAGCAGATTACCGCCGGCTCCAAGCAGCATTACTCGACCCTTTGTGTTCTTGGCTTCCGGCGAGTCTGCCGAATTGCTCGCCCCACATACGAAGTAGTTGAAATTGGGATCAGCGTCAAACCGAAAGAACCGGTAAGCGGCGTCGTCAAGCGAGTGTTCAGCCAAGAGAGTGTTGGCGGTGATATCGAAGATATCAAGCCGATCACCATACAGTGCCGCCACCAGAGAATTGTTGCGCGAGAATCGTACTTCCCGCAGCGACCGCTGGGAGACCGGCCAGGTGATTACGGCATCAGTATCAGAGTAGATTTGCGTAACGCTGTCGCCGACGACAGCAATCAGTGTTCCATCGAAACTGCTGTGGTACCGAATTGCGCGGCCAAAGTCGCGTATCAGTTTGCCATTGCTGAATTTCAGCAGATTACCGTCTCCGGCAATGCCGAAAAAGAAGGCACCGCTCTCGCAAAACTGACCGTTGTAAAAGTTCTGGACCTTGGCGTTGCCGACAATTTCTCCGGAAGAATTGAAAAAAACCAACCGCGACTCCGGAAAACCCTCGGCGCCTTCAATGCCGACAAGAATTGGAGCACTGTCGCACATGATGAAGGCATTGCACCCGGGACCATTCTTGCTCCACATTAGTTCACCATTGCGGTCATATACCGAAACGGCAGTCACCTGCAATTGTGTAGGAAGGAAGTTGCTATAATTTATTAGCGCATAGTAATTCCCGCGCTCCGATGAAATCAGTTTCTGCGTTCCTCTGACACTGATATTTTGAACCTCCGACCCCGGATATTGTCTGATCTCCGCGCCCGACTTCTTCAGCAGGAAGAATGCCCCTTCCGGGCTCCCCCAGACTCGCTTATATCCTTCGATTTCGACGGTATCGATCAGTTCGGGTTCCACCGTGTATGGTTCCGACACTAACGTTACCGCCAACGCCATTTGAATAATCAGAAGTAGAATTGTCGTTTTCTTCATAGTCTTTCAGTATCTGCCAATTTGCGCTTCATCCCACGCAGTAGCGTAAGAGTTGTACGCCCGTAATGACGCAGCGACGGAAAATTCGTTCAATCGCTTGATACTATTATCGAACAAGTGTGGCTGAAGTATAGCAGAATCTGATTAAGTGATGCGAATAGCCTGCTTGTTGCCGGGGCGGGTGAGATCTTTGCGTCGCGTTGACTCGTCGAAGATGTCAAAATTGAACTTCAGTGCGTTCCGATTGACGGCGATCTCGTCCAGTCCCATCTCGGCGCGGTTCATCTTGGTCGGAATCCAGGTCAGCTCAAATCCGAGCTTGCGCTTGTAGAAAAGCAGGAGATCGCGAAAGCGCAAAAGGCTCTGCGTGGCAGATATCTTGTTGTTTACTTGATAGACAACGATG
>CAUJJY010000370.1 GCA_963205155.1 Candidatus Zixiibacteriota bacterium
CGCTGGAGATGGCGGGATTCCCGCTGGATCGTGAGCCCGGCAACATTGGTTACCGGTTGATTAGCCGTAACGGCGCATTGGCAAGTTTGTCGCCGTCGGAGTTGAGCGCAGTCTATCTCGGGGTGGAATTGCTCGAGTCAATTTTGAGTCCGGCCCAACTCGAGGTGTTTCGTCGAGTGAAGCTGAAGCTGGAATCACTTATAACTGCGGAAGTCCGGCAGGAACTTAGCACACTAGTCCGCGCGGTGGCGCAGACGAGTGATTCGGGAACGATACGCGAGCACTTGATCATTTCATTACTCAAGGTGGCGCAACTGCAGAACCTCAAGGTGAAGCTTTACCACAGTGATGGTAAATCCGGAATCATCGTATCGGAACTCAACAAGCCGACGCTGCAATTTGAGCGGGAGTGGAAGCTTACAAACGAGGGAGGAATCAATCATCCGGCTATTAGGCTCGCGGATATTATCGATATCGAGTTTGCATAAAAAAAATGAAGATTTTTGAAAAAAAGTTGATTTGAACTGACACGTTCTGACAGTGCTATTGGCGATACTATAGCGGGCTAAGGGAAACATCTCGGAAGCGGTGCCTCTACAGGGGCGGCAGACCGGGGCGAATGGGGGTTGACAAAAAGGGAAAAAAAGAGGGGAAGAAGCCGTCCTGAGAGAGGGGGCTAGGAAACTCTCAGGGAACGCGTGCCTCTTCCCCAAATCTGGGTCTGGAAGATTTCCACTTCCAGTGTTTTTTTGCGCCTCAAGTATAACGTTAAATGTTCTCCAGACGCAAGACTAATTTTAAGGCATTCTCAATAATTTTATCTGAAAGTGAGATTAAAAATATCCTTGTTGGCTGTCAACAGGTTAAGGGCTCCAAAGGTCCGGCAGGACCAACAAAAAAGTGGTTGCATAAATCCAGGTTTGACTCGTTCTTGTAATTAGGAAGAGGCTTACTGCTCGCAAAACGCACCGCAAAGTGAAATTCATTAGTCCGACTCTCCCAACGGACAAGACGAGTAATCGTCGTTTTCCGAATGGCTCTGCCAAGATGAGTTCAGAGTATGGGAAATGTGTCGATGTGTCTTCCAATCAGAAAGGGTTCTAAAATGTGTAGAGCAATTACCCTGGTGTTGCTGCTGCTCTGTATTGCAGTGTGCAGCCCCAAATCATTTGCACAGTCCGATCCGGGTGTACCGGATTCGATGCTGATTACCGGTGGTCCGCTGGTAATTGGCAGGTCGGTACCTCTAAATTTCACGGTCAAGAATGATGAGGTATTAAATGGGTTCGTCACACAAATAAAAATGGTAACCGAAAGTGGAGGTTTCGGAAAACTCGATTCTATCGTCTATGTAAATCGCATGGCAGATCCAACTGTTTTGCCTATTCGATTCTATTTCCCACACGTTGACGGAGTCCCAACTGACAGCTTTGCAGTTTATGCAGTTGGTAGCGGTGGAGAGAACTTGCCGGCAGGGAGCACCCCCGTATTTCTCATGTATTTTACTGGCTCAACTCAAGGCCGGATGTCCTTTAAACCCTTTACCGCCTTCACCGGCGATAGTCCGGCCGTTTTTGTTCCTGGTAACCCCTCGTCTCAATATGTCCGAGTCGCGCTGCCAGTTGTCAGAGTGGATATCATCGAGCAAGCTGAGCCACCATTCGTCACCGCTCAAGAGACCGTTGTAAGAACGGTTGCGGGATCTGCGATTCAGATTCCAGTTTTGTACGGGTCATCGTTGGGGCTGGAGACGTCGGTTGAGATTGAATCGACAGTCGAGGTCGACAATAGTCTCACGATTCCGGCGAACCTCCCTGTGCTCATTGACAACGCCTCACCGAGAATAGAATGGGGAACTTCGTCAACCGATTTCGGTATCTGGAGAATCACGCTCAGAGCCACTGATTCCAACAACATGAGTAGTCGCACCACGATTGAGGTCCAATTGGTGGCCGATCCAGAACAACTTGTACCATTTGCCATGGCGACAAGCATTTCTGACGTTGCCGCGACCACATTAGCCGTCGGTACCTTTGACTCTGACGCCGAGCCGGAGATTTTCGTCACCGGTGGCTATTCGGTGATTACCGGTGCCTTTCTGTACGAACTAAGTGAAGAAGGCTTCGTCAATTCATATTCACACGACCTCGAGAGTCACAAATCTGGTGCTCGCGCCGGTTTCCTTGATTCTGATTCATACCTTGATGTTGTGACCACAGGATGGGGCACCGGGTACCAATTTGAGATGATGATACAAACCTATTTAGGCGAGGGCGGCACGTTCACGACGCTGCAGGAAGGAATGGAATATGGCTTTGCCAAGGGTGCCACGCTTGGTGAATTCAACGGCGACAGTAAGATTGATTATGCAATAGCAGCACGTAGTTCGATGGTCCTTTTCAAATCGGACGGTGACGGGACTTTTTCAGATCCGAAGGCGTTTGCGATCTCCGACACGGCGTTGAGTCTGAACTCTGCCGACTTCAACAGTGATGGTCGCGACGACCTGGCATTGGGAACCAGGCGGGGAGTGCGAATCTATCTGCAGAACAGCAAGCATGGATTTAACCTCTTGGCGAGTTATCCGCAGGACTACGGTTCGGTCGACCTCGACATCACAAATTCCGGCAGTGATTTCAACAGCGACGACAAGTTTGATCTTTGTATTGCGACGCCATCAGTAGGTGGCGCCAAGAGCAAGTTGATGATCTACTACGGCAACGGCGACGGCACTTTCAGTCAGACTGAAATTCGCAACATCAACGGTCAGATTTTGGCCAATTGCGTGGGAGACTTCAATAACGATACCGAATTGGATATCGCTTTCGTGAACGGTTCGTCAAGGTATGTCGGCATCATCTTCGGCGATGGTAACGGCAATTTTGAGAGCGAAATCAGATATCCGATTCCGGGTTTAAATCCGAGACTGATTGATTTCTTGGACTACGATCTCGACGGCGATCTCGATCTTGTCGTTTCTGCGACCGGCACTTCGATTGAAAACGCCTTCTATCTTCTGACCAATGAGAATGACCCGCCTGGATATTCTATGGGCCAATTCGAGGTCAATGCACAGGACAATGTGCAGATTGCGATCTTGGCGCCAAGCGGCGGCCAATTGAAAGAGATCTGCAATTCGATTCCGGCGGCAGCAATGTACAAACGTGATCTCAACAGCAACGACGTGCTCGATAGTTATGCCAGCATCGGAGTCGTTGAGAATGGCGAATATGTCATCAAGGCGCTTCCGAAACCGGATCAGCCGACGAACTCCACGTTTAGCCTCGAATATATCTTGGGCGATCAGCAATTCAGTCTGGCAAAGAACTGCCCGATGCAAGCAGCCGGCTTTGAATTCGGTGTTCCGCTTGATGCCAATGCGGTTGTGCCGCGGCCGGGAAGTTTTGTTCGCGCCAACATCGGCAGTTTCAGGTGGCAGGGAAGCGGTGAATTCAATTTCCAGTTGGCGACCGACATTCTGTTTGAGAATATCGTTCATCAGCAGGTTGTCGTCGGTAACAATCTGCCGTTTGCGACTGATCTCGGTTATTCGGATACGACCGCATATTTCTGGCGTGTGAAGCCAATTTCGGAGGCACAGTTCGGCAAATTGTATTCATTCAATGTAACGGGTACAGCGACGGATGTCGAAAACGTATCAGAGTCGATTTTGCCGCTATCGTACTCATTGGCGCAGAACTATCCCAATCCATTCAATCCGGTGACGCGAATTGAATTTGTTCTGCCGCGTGCTGAGAAGGCGACGGTACGTGTCACAAATGTTCTCGGCGAAACGGTAACGACGTTGTTGGATGAGGTTCTGGCAGCTGGCCGTCATGCAATCGAATGGCGCGGCGTTGATCAGACCGGAAAGAGTGTACCTTCGGGTGTGTACTTTTATTCGCTTAGGGCGGGAGACTTTGTTGAAGTAAGGAAGATGGTTCTACTGAAGTAAGTTTGCTTTTTTGTATTCTGATTTTTTGCGGGTTGCTGCGCTATTGACGCGGCAACCCGTTTTGTTTGGTTGACTCTCTATTTGTAGAATTCGATTTCGTCGACTTGGAGGGAGAATTTTTCAATGGGTCCGCCGACGGTAAAGAATTGGACGCCTTGGATGTCCGTGCCGGTCCAGGCGACTCTCTTGCCGTAGGGCATCTGTTTCAGGTCAGCAAAGGGAATTTTGTACTCTTTCCATTCGTCAGTTGGCGGGGTGAAGGGGACGTAGTGAAACATGTAGTCAGTAACGCAGGCGGCGGGGAGATCAATTCTGTAGGTGTTGCCATCGCCTTTTGCCCAGAATTTGATACCGGTGAAAGAAGTAGCATCGTAGAGCGCTTTCTCGCCTTCAAAGCGCGTTGCAGCTCCGGCAAACATGACGTAAGGATTCGTGCCGAGAATGACGCTGCCTTCAATCTTAAGTGATTGTTTGGTACCGGCGGCGCCGTCGGGAGCGATTGTGGCGGCGACTTTGGACTTGCCTTGCATGAGGCTGTCGGTGACGCCGATCCAATAGAATTCCATCGGTGTTTTCTTGCCTTCAAAG
>CAUJJY010000371.1 GCA_963205155.1 Candidatus Zixiibacteriota bacterium
CTCCAAATCAGCGCAAGTCCGGCAAGAATGATCAAAACTGGCCAAAGATAACGCCACTCGAACCAGTAAAATGTCCGCTCCAGCAAGAAGACCAAACCGATCAGCACCAGCGTGATTCCCGGCAGGTACTTCCGCGTCGGCGATGGTTCCGGTTTGTTGACCGGTTCAACGACTACTTGATCAGCCGGCACTCGTGGCATCGCTATCCACGCTACAATGTATGCCAGCAGGCCAAATCCATGCAGGAATACCAGTACGACGAATCCGACCCGAATCAGCACCGGGTCGATATCGAAATACTCTCCCAGACCGCCGCCTACGCCGGCAATTACCTTGTTCTGGTTAGATAGATATAATCGCTTGGCCATTTTGCACCTCCTTCGAGTGGTGGGGGACCTCGCTCTGCCTTCTTTGACGCGATGAATCTTCAGAATGTTTCAGGAATACCGGTATTTTTGAGTGGGCGTTTCCTTCTGAAATCCGATACAAATCAGAGTGAGCACAGAAGTTAACGGAATTGGGCGTAGCCTCAGTTTGGACATCAACCATGAGTGAATCGGAAACTAAAGATATCACAAATCTCTTCAGTCCCGTTACCCAAAATGGAGCCAAACCTTCCCCGTGGATAGGTTATGCCATTCTCGCCGCCGTAGTGCTCTTTGTACTCTCCGGACTCTACATCTACCTGATTCGACCGGCACTCGCAAAAGAGATCCCGCCACATCAGGCGCTTCCGCTGGATTCGCCCCCGATTGAGCTGACCAGCTTCCAGATCCGCACAGCCGGTGAGGACCTCACCCCACAGCGCCTCGCCATATCCGGTGACTCCCTCTTTGTCTCTTTTTCGGGCAAGTCATTTATCGAGGTCTATTCCTCCAAGCTTCAACTCCTCAAAACGATCCGACTTGATAATCCAGCGAAGCTTCATCCCACTGCGCTCGTCCTCACGGATTCTCTCCTCATCGTCGCCGACACACTCCTTGGCACCATCGCGGTTTTCGACCGCGACGGTTACTACCTGAATTCTGCATCCTGGTATCCGGACCGCCTGACCCGCTTAAAACCGGTTCATCTGGCGGTTCACGACCGCTTCCTCTACGCCACCGACATGGCGCGTCATCGCATCGCCAAAATCTCACTCTTCAAGGACGAGCCCTTTTTTGACTTCCTTGAATTGATCGCTATTTACCCGTCGCAAGTCTCAAGTGCCGTTACGTTGCCACTGTGCGCCGCAGTCGCCCCCGATGGAAATCTCTGGATTGGTGATGGTCAACCGGGCGGAGTATTTCTTTGTACAGATGAAGTCAAATTCGAAATAGCAGCCGAAAAACCGGTAAAGAGCCGCATCGTCATGCCCAATGAAATCGCGATACAGCCTTCCTTTGTAGACTCCGCCATAGCTCGAATCCACGTGTTGGATCGAGTTGCCGGCAAGGTGCTTGTCTATGATATGGAGGGGAAACTACGGCTCGTATACCCGCGCGACCGCGACTTGCACCGCCCGACCGGCATGGTAATAGAACCCCGCAACCGCCACATTTTTGTCGCCGAAAATGAAACGCGCGAAATCACGGTCTTCGGCTATTAAGATCAGAAGCAGATCGAATTAAGCACCCAATTTCGCCAGCCGCTTTTTCATATCCTTGATTGCAGGAATCTCGATCTCTGGTGTCCTCCAATAGCCGAGCGCTTCCTGATACAACTTCGCCGCTTCGCCCGTCTTGCCCAATCCTTCATTGGCGATGCCATACAGGTAAAGCGTGTACGGATAGAACATCCCCGAAGTCGCCGAACCGCCGTCGCTAATGTATTTGGTCAATAGATCATACGCCTTCTGGTACTGCCCCGAAAATGCCGACATCTCGGCAATTGTCCGCACCGCATCTCCACCGGCACTACTGGTCTTGTTCAGAGCTTCATAGATGCGGATCATCTTCACAGTATCTGCGGCGGCAAACGCCTCATAGAGTTCGCTAACCTTATCGCCGAGCATCTGCAACTGGGCCGGCAGTCTGGTGCGCATTTCATTCAAATCTCTCTGCATCATCGGTCGTTGCGAATCCGCCAACCGGTGGTCAAATGCTATCATCAATAGCCAATGATTGACTCGGAACGTACTCCCGCCGAAATCGTATTTGTCTGTCAAGTAGTGAATCGCACTATCGGGAAATCCAAAGTACATATAGTGAGCCGCAATCGACTCCCACCCATTGTAAAATTGCGTGCTGTCATTCTTCAGCCTCATCTGTTCGGCAGCCTTGACGCGATACCCGAGACCCGTACGGAACCTTCCCTGCCAATTCTCCAGATTCGCCTTTATCTCGAAATAGTCATTCATGTCGTACGGATCATCGCGGTGTTTGCGCGCGAGTTCCTCGGCATAAGTGTCTGCTTTAGCGAAGTCGCGCCTGCGAATCGCGTTATTGCACAAATTTGTCAGTGCCGCGGGGTCATCCGGGAATCTCTTGTAGTATTCTTCGTATGCAACCTTTGCTTTATCGTGTTGACCCAGCCTGGTGTAGATATTCGCTATGCTCAAGTCCGGCGTCGGTGAGTCAGGATGATATTCTTTGATCCGATTGAAGACGTCGATTGCTTTGTCATATTCCTTTAGTTCAAGATAGATGTAGGCGCTGAAACCCAACGCAAGTTGGAACTTCGGGTCAATCTTGTAAACCTCGTCCAACTGCTGTAACGCACCCGTAGGATCTTGGGAAAACGACCAAACCAGAAGCGCATAAATCGACCGTGCCTCAATGTCTTCCGGATAATTGTCCACCAGCGTCTTGATCTTGACAAACGCATCATCGAATTGTTGCCGCAACCACAGATCGGAATAGACGTCGAGCAAATTTCGGTCCCGAATCGGCATATTGTCTTCAAGC
>CAUJJY010000372.1 GCA_963205155.1 Candidatus Zixiibacteriota bacterium
CTCCTCCTACTGGTACGTCTCGGTACACCTTCAATTTACGCTGGAGGCAAACTCGGAATTTACGGACTGCGCCAGGTTCCTGACGGTGATGATGCGGAAGATTACAGCAAGGCGGGCTGGGGTGGAGGAATCCATTTTGTCGCACCATTGCCGCAAGTCCACAATGTCTTCGCGTTTGTCGGCGGGCTGGAAGTCACCAATCTCATGAACAAAACTATCGTCTTCTATGATCCGTATTTTGGCGATGATGTCGAACAGCAAACCGACCAGAATATCTTTCGCGTGTTTCTCGGCGGTCAAATCGGCGGACACGGCAACGGATTCATTCGCCCACATGCCGGTATCAACCTCTCGATGTCCATCTACAACATCCGAACCGACGCGGTGATCAAAGACGACAACAATGAAAATGAGATACGCAACGAGCTGTTCGAAGACACCGAAGTGTCGGTCGGCAGCGATATTACCGTGGGCTGTGATTTGAATTTCAGCAACGGAATCACCCTCGACGGCGGTGTTCGTTACTTAAAGAGCTTTTCTGTACCGCAACAACTGGGTGGACAGTCCGAGAAGATTCATCCGCAGTATTTCCAAGTCTATCTCGGCGTCGGCGTCTCGTTTGCAATGATGTCGAAGTGGTAGTTGATCAGCGTAGTGTTCCGAGCAGTTGCACGACGCGGGAGTCTCCCGGCTCGAGTTCCAAGTAGCGGGTGAGATAGCGTCGGGCGTTGTTGTTTTCCTTCAGTTGTTGAGCGTAAATCAAGCCGATGTTTAAGAGCAGGCGTTCGTTCTTCTGATCGTACTCTAAGGCTTGCACGAAGGCATTGACTGCCTCCGCATAGTCGTTGCGATCCACTGCGATATTACCGCGATCCTTGTATATATTGGAAATGTTAAACCTGATTTCATCTCGCTGGGCGGAAGATAGAATCGGCTTCTCGAGGGCGCGGCTATAGGTTTCCAATGCCAGATCGCGTGCTCCCGCTTTTCGAAAGTAGATTCCCAGCTGGTTTAGCAGTACACCGCGAGTCTCAGCCTCATAACGACCCAGCGCCAGTCGGAATTGTGCCAGCGCCGCCGCTGTATCACTATATCCCGGAAGCAACAATTCCTCGCCGCGAATCAGATCCAAATTCACGAGCAACTCTCGCGACATCAGGTCGCCGGGATCATACGATGCGGGATACGCCGGTACTGCCTTCGCCGGCTGGTCGGTTGGGCGCGTATCATAGAGCGTACCGAAACTGAATAATGAGTCCAGCCCTTCCCACCAGTCCGGTTCATTTTGATAGTGGCTCTTTGACAGATACAGCCTCCCCTGTTCATGCTTCAGGATAGCCGTCCTCGATTCGAACAAGTCGGTAACGCCGGTGCCAGTCAATTCGGAAGCCCGTTCGAACATGGCGCGCTTGCGAATCGAGCGGTCATAAATCTTCAAGTCAGGGCGATAGTTCTCGGCAAAGCGCAGATATGTCGCCCCAAACGTATTGATATCCCCGGCAAGAAAGATGGTGCTGTTCGGCAAGGCCGAATCCAGCAGTTGATGAGAATAGTCGTCATAAAGTGTATAATCGGACTTGTCGTTCGCCCGGTAATTCAGGACAAGAAGCACTGCGGCCGCGGCAACCACTGCCCACGAGGCCACAGATCGAAGACTCGCCTTGTGGCGTAGGGCTTCAATGTTAATGCTGATAAGCAGAAGCGATGCAAACAGTGGCGGCAGGAAAAATGGTTCGTGATTGACCGCTTGGTGAAACGACGCCATGAACAATGCCGTTGCAAGCATCAGCAGGGCATTGATTGTTCGTACGGCGTTGATTTTGAATCCGAGGATTATCCCCGACAGAATTAACAGCAGTCCGGGCCATGACCAACATTCCAATACCGACCGAACATATAGTTGACCGGCGAACAACAGATTGTCCCACGAATTGTGGACCCAGCCGGAGTATTGCTTAAGCGACATGTGCTGCCAAAGTGCACTTAGCCCTTCGGGGTTGCCCCAGTCGGAGATGGGGTCATGAATCGAGCGCACCCACAGATAAATGTACATTGTTGCGGCAATCGCGAGAAGGCCGGCATAAAGTGGAAATCTTGAGACGCGGCGATATTCACCCTCCGCAAAGAATCGGTAGAGAATCGCAGGCGCGAGCGCGAGCGACGATGGATGATTGCAGAGGCAAAGGCCGAAGAGATAAATGGTCAACGGCCACTTGTAAGCAGATTCACTTTCGAGTGCAAAGTAGGTCAAGACGATCAAGAGGACGTTGAGCGTATAAATCTCGACGCCGTTGGTTTCGGCCCAAAAGATAGCGGCAAAAGCCCAGCACAGCGCCAATCCAAAGGAAGTGACATCGTCCAGTCGACGTCGCATGATCATGAAGACTATTCCCACCGCAGCGGCCGCAACAGTGATGCTGTAAATTCCGCCGGCAAAAGCTGGACGCAGGAATGAGAGCGCCTGCACGAACAGCGTTCCCTGGATTGTGAAAAGCGGATAACCGGGCGGGTGAGCAATACCGAAAGTCTGCAGAGCGAGCGCAAACTCGCCCGAGTCGCCGATCCAGATCGCGCGACAAGTTGTCAGGAAATACACAACCAGAGCAATAGACGCAGCGATGAATGGCAGGTACTTTTTCATGGCGACAAGTAACCTCTCAGATTTGTCCTACACAAGCAAGAATATCTCGCTGTCTGATGGGTCGGAACGTATAACGAATATGATATTCAGAACACTGTTTGTGATTCTCGCCACATATCTTTTCTCCGGTCATTACGCTTACTCTGAGGACAAACAAGTGCAGTTTGGCGCAGTCGAATTGCGCGGTGATTCTGTCGTGGCACCCGGCGCTGCATTCCAGGTGTCAATCTACCTTACAGATTCAACCAATGTCATCGGCGGTTTTAACCTCTTAATCGAGTTTGACTACGGAGCTTTGGTGCTTGATTCGGCGGTTCTCGGCAGGCACACATCGGAACAATGGGAGTATTTCACCTTCCGGTCTGCACTGTTGGACCCAAAGGACGAGAAAAGCACTTCGGCATATATTCGACTGCTTGCTATCGCCGACAATCAAGACGCAGGCAACAAACATCCAGATTCATCCTCGCTGGTCGGTCCAGGAGAGATTGCGAGGCTGTACCTCTACTCTACTGAACGCCAGGATTATCAGGGCAAGATGACGGAATTGAAGTTCCTCTGGGAGAAATGCGCCGACAATACTTTTTCAGACAAGAGCGGTAATCGTCTAATGCTGGCAGGTTCCGTCATGGGAACAGACAGCAAGATCCTCACTGCTGAACGCTACAGTGGTCCAGCAACAAGTTGCTTTACAAGCAAGTATAATCCGCCGACACGGTCATTCACTTATCTGAACCACTCGATAAGAATCAACTAACACCAAAAAGAAAAGGACCGGCTGTCTGGCCGGTCCCTCGACGTTTCTGTAGATCGAATCGGCGCGCGATTAGAATTCGGCTCCGAAGCTGAAATAGTGGTGCGGTTTGCTGGTAACAAGGAAGTCCCAGTTCCAGGCAACATCATAGCGCAGGAGGAAAATTCCCAGATTCACTCGAGCGCCGGTGCCAAAGCCGGTCTTGAGACCAAGCAGCTTGTCGGCGTATTGCGATGAACCCAGTTTGAATTCTTCGTTGCGATTCCACGCCGCGCCGACATCGATGAACGCCGCCCCTGAAAGTCGTGCCAGTACCAGCGGCAGCGGGAAGCGCAGTGCCAGGTAATCGACGAACGGATAACGAAATTCGAAGTTCATGACTCCGTACTTTGAACCCTGGAATTCGAAATAGTCGTAGCCGCGCAACGGCGTGATGATCTTGGAGAAGTAGAATCCGTTAACCGAATATACATCATCTCCGACGCTTGTCGAACCAATGTTGTTCGTGTTGCCACCCAGATAATATGTCTTCTTGTCCGAGCCGAATGTCGAACCGCCGGCCATACGGAACGCAAATGAATATTGCCCGCCGAGATGCCAATACTTGCGGTAGTCAAACTCCACCGCCCAGTAGTCTTTGGAGTCACTCGAAAGCGGGACCGAGCGTTCGAAATTCAACT
>CAUJJY010000373.1 GCA_963205155.1 Candidatus Zixiibacteriota bacterium
TGACCTTATTATACTTGGGATGAATTTCCGGTTTCACGTCGCACTCTCCTGTTAAACCACAACTTAGTCTTTTATTATAAGTCCGAACGAGTTCTATGGCAAGAGAATTATTGGATTCTTGTTCTAAGCCTAATGTTTCCAACAGCTTGGAGTATCTTAAAAGTAACGGAGCCGGACATTAAACCGATCAAAATCAGGGATGTCGACCGGCTCCGAACTTATCCAGAAGCTAATCCTGTTGTCAGCCATTACAACATCGAGACATTTGTTTAGGTTCCCGATAGTGTGAAAAATATTCCCTGCTACAATCACGATCGAATGAAGGTCTAAGCTCCCGTCATTCCCGCGAAAGTCAACTTTCCCGCAATGTGCGGGGCGGGAATCCAAGAAGACTGCTTTGCCGTAATCTTTTGTGCGCGGTCGATGTCCACATCGACCGCTTTCGGGGGCAATCTTACAGCGAATGGGGCTTGGGTATGCCCTAATCCTTCATCGAATCCAAAAACTTCTTGTTCGTCTTCGCTTTTCTTAAACGATCAAGCAGGAATTCCATCGCTTCAATCGCATTCATGTCCGCCAGGAACTTCCGCAGAATCCAGATGCGCGCCAATGACGCCTCTTCAATCAACAGCTCTTCCTTACGCGTCGAGGAACGATTGATATCCATCGCCGGGAACACGCGCCGATCCGCCAGTCTGCGGTCAAGCACGATTTCCGAGTTACCGGTGCCTTTGAATTCTTCGAAAATGACTTCGTCCATGCGCGAACCTGTCTCGATCAGCGCCGTGCCGACAATCGTCAGCGAACCGCCTTCTTCGATATTGCGCGCCGCGCCGAAGAATCGCTTGGGACGCTGCAACGCGTTCGAGTCCACACCGCCCGAAAGAATCTTGCCCGAGTGCGGCACCACCGAGTTGTGCGCGCGAGCCAGACGGGTGATCGAGTCGAGCAGAATGACTACGTGATGCTGATGCTCCACCAGCCGCTTCGCCTTCTGTAGCACCATCTCGGCAACCTGCACATGGCGTTCCGCCGGTTCGTCAAACGTCGAAGATACCACTTCGCCTTTGACCGAGCGTTTCATGTCGGTAACTTCTTCCGGACGCTCGTCGATGAGCAGGACGATTAGCTTGCATTCAGGATGATTGGTCGTGATCGAGTTGGCAATCTTCTGTAGGATGATGGTCTTACCGGCTTTCGGCGGCGACACGATTAACGCACGCTGCCCCTTGCCGAGCGGACACATCAAATCCATCACGCGCGTGGTCTGCTCTTCCGGAATCGTCTCCAACTGGAACTTCTCATTCGGATAGAGCGGCGTCAGGTTGTCGAAGAGAATCTTGTGCTTGGCGACATCCGGATTCTCGAAGTTAACCGCCTCAATCTTAAGCAAAGCAAAATACCTTTCCGATTCCTTCGGCGGCCGCACCTGGCCAGAAATAATATCGCCGGTGCGCAAATCAAAACGCTTGATCTGTGACGGCGACACATAAATGTCATCCGGACCGGGAAGGTAGTTATAATCGGCCGAGCGCAGGAAGCCGTACCCTTCTTCAAGGATTTCCAGTACACCTTCGCCGAAGATGAGGCCGTCTTTTTCGGTTTTGGCTTCGAGGATCTTAAAGATCAACTCGGATTTGCGCAGACCCGAAACCCCGGGAATTTCCAATTCCTCGGCGGTCTTCAGAAGCTCCGCGATGGTTTTACTTTTTAGTTCGACAATGTCCATATTGCATGGTCCTTTCAAGGTATTTAAACAAAAAATGAATTCGTGATTGGTCGTACCCGGGCAAATGAGATGGTCCGGTTGGTATGCACTACTTGGTGCGTCAGGGGCTTGCCTGTGACAGGCGTTCTGCTCCCGTTGTTATTCTCCAGCGGTTGAATTGAAGCGCCGAATTAGCTGCTTAGGCCGCGATTTCTTCCGACGGTGCGTCGCCCCACAGGTCTTCAAGACCGTAGAATTCGCGCACATCGCGTTGGAAGACGTGTACTACGACATCGACATAGTCGAGCAACACCCAGCGGAGACTGCCATATCCTTCGCGGTGCCAGACTTTCACTCCGGCATCCCGGAGTTCGTCGATGATGTGATCGGCAACTGCGCGCGCCTGTACATCGGCATCCACCGTGCAGATCACGAAATAGTCGCAGACCGCGGACAGCTTGCGCAGGTCAAGGATTTTGATATCGTAGGCTTTCTTGTCGAGCGCCAGATCGGCTATCTTGTGAGCCAGTTCATTTGGAGTTTTTAACGAGATGCTGAAATATCCTCCTTCGCCGTTGCGAGGTCAGTTCGGTTTCTTGGCCGCCATCAACTTTTCATAGTCGGCGCCAACTACCAGTGAATAGTCTATATCGTAAAAATTGCTTTCGAGTTCCTTGAAACTAACCCGGTCCGGCGTCAGCCCGATCTTGGCGGCAAAGTGCGCCGCGTGATCATGTTTTGCCTTGCGGGCGATCAGTAACGTCTTCTCTTGTTGGAACGATTCAAAATTCCCCTCATCAAGCACATCAACAATGAAGTCTGGACCGGCCGACGCCTTGACATGGCGCGAAAATGTCGAAGCCGCTCCTGGAATACCGCAGCCATTGAGCATCTGAATTCGCAGAGAAACCGGAACTATTGCTTCGGGCGTCCCGGGAACCGGTGCACTTTCGCCCTGCATGAAATTTATGACGAAAGAGCCGACAAACGCTAACACCGCCAGTGAAACGACGATGAGTATTATGTCGATGATCCGGCTTCCCGATTTCGGTTTAGCCGCCTTGGTTCTGGAACGAACTTTGCTCAGATTCTAATCTTTATTGGCAATGTTTCGGGACTTCAAACGTAAGGGGGGCACAATGCGTCAATTCTGTCATTCAAAAAAGGATCCATACCTCCCGTACGGTGAACGATAATAGTTCGGATAACCCGAACCCATCAAACCGGGTACCCACTGCTCATATCCGACGCTTACATGAAAATTACGCGACGGCTCCCAGAACAATCGGAAGCTCGGTAAGATCTTGTTGTTAATTGTCGATGAGGTCGATGCACCAAACAACGACTGGGGCTGATGAATGTATGCAAATCCGACCTGCATCCGCAGCGGCTTGGCAAACTGATAGTCAATCTGGTTCATGTACATTGCGATCGACTGTGTGTGTCCGCCGGACGAGAAGAAATTGACCGAATAGCTGTGATTCATCCGCAAACGCGAGGGGTCAAACAACGAAAACGGCATGTTGCCGCTTCCCACTGATGGACCACTCTGATTACCTACCGACGAACGGCTATTCTGATCCATCACTGTCTCGGCCGAAACCGACACAACTGTCAACACAATGATAAAGCAAGCCAACACTGTGTTCTTGAGAATTGTCATGACGGAAAGATCTCCAATAACTGTCTATCGGTAATACGCGCGGAATCTACTTTTTGCCCAAAAATTTGTCAACGTTTTAATTCAAAAAAGATCGCTTCAAGTTGTTTTAACTCATTGGGATCGTTGAATCCCAACCCTTCGCGATAGTCGTCAAGCAACATGCATTCCGTCACCCGCCCATCCTGCATCAGGATGCGCATGACGTCGGTAATGTAAAGCTCACCCTGCGCATTATTGGAATCGAGCTTCTGCAGAGCCGGCACCAGCGCCTGCGCATCAAACACGTACAGGCCGGTATTGACTTCTGGAATCCCAATTTGCTCAATATTACAATCGGCAAATTCTACAATCGCCTTAATCTTGCCGTCTTTACCGCGCACTATCCGGCCATACTTTTCCGTGTTCGGCGGCGCAAATGACACAACGATTCCCGCAGCCTTGGTCTCTCGCTGTCGGGCGATCAGCTTTTCCAGTGTCTCTCTGCGCAGAAGCGGCACATCGCCGGCAAGTACGAGAATACTCCCGTGGAAATCGCGATAGGACTCCTCCGCCATCATCACGGCATGTCCTGTCCCGCGTTGTTCTTCCTGGACGACAAACGAGAAACTCGGTTCGCCGTTCAGCTCGGATTTGACCAGTTCCCGTGCATATCCGACAACAAATACTGTCTTGGCGAGATTCATGCTCTTGAGCGTGTCCGCAATAATTCGAATCACCGGCTTGCCACCCACAGGATGAAGCACCTTCGGCAAATCCGACTTCATTCTCTTCCCCAGCCCGGCAGCCAGGACAATAGCCATTACGTCTGTATACTTGCTCACGCGAGGATCTTGTTATTTTTGTCGACCTTTACGACAATCGGCTTATGGTTAGCGGCTTGTTCTGGTGTCAGTAGAACATACGTTATGATAATCACTTCATCCCCGACCTGACCCAGACGCGCGGCCGGTCCGTTGAGACACACCGTACCCGATCCCGGCTTGCCGAGAATCGTGTAGGTCTCAAACCGCTCGCCATTGGCGACGTTGACCACTTGCACCTTTTCGCTCTCAAGAATATTCGCCGCCTTCATCAACAGCGGATCGAGTTCAAGCGAACCCTCATACTTGAGATTCGCGTCGGTCACCGTGGCGCGGTGGATTTTCGATTTGAACATCGTTAGATACATTCTATTTCACCTTCAGCGTGATATTATCAATCAACCTTACCCCGCCGATCCGGCAGGCCAGACTGATTGCGACACGCCCGGAGATCTTCGTCAACTCCATTAGGGTATCTTCGTCGGCGACCGATACATAGTCTACTGTCGCCTCCGCCTCTTTAACAAGACGGCTCTTTATATAGTTCCTGATCTTTGCGGCGGAGCGTTCGCCGTCATCGATCATCTTGCGCGCCGCAACTAAAGATCGTGGAATAGTCAGCGCCTGGGAACGACTTAGCTGTTTAAGATACACATTTCGCGAAGACAATGCAAGCTGGTCGCGATCCCGAATTGTCGGAACGATGACAATCTTGGTCGGAATATTGAGGTCCCGCACCATCTGGCGAATCACAACCGTTTGCTGTAAGTCCTTCTTGCCGAACAAGGCAGCGTCCGGCTGAACAATGTTGAATAGCTTTAATACGACGGTTGCGACACCCTGAAAATGGCCTGGCCGTGCCGCGCCTTCCAGAACTGTCGCAATTCTATCAGGTACGACATAGGTATCAAATCCCGCCGGATACATCTCATCTTTACCCGGATTGAAAATGAAATCCACCCCTTCAGCCCTGCACGCTCGACTGTCTTCTTTCCATGTCCGCGGATACTTCGAGTAGTCTTCCTTCGGCCCAAATTGCGTCGGATTGACAAATATCGACACGACGACAATCTCACCCT
>CAUJJY010000374.1 GCA_963205155.1 Candidatus Zixiibacteriota bacterium
CGGTCGTCTCAAAACCCCGGCCGAATTGAACTTCAGTTTAACGTCCATCCAGGACGGAAGCGGCCGCTGGATCAACGTTGGCACCAACACGATTCTTGAGAAGAAAGCTTCACACACGAATAGAGAAGTCGCCATGATCGGTGGCGGCGCAATCGTGGGCGGCATCATCGGCAAGATCATTGATAGAGATGGCAGTACCGAAATCGGCGCTGCTGCCGGTGCCGCAGCCGGCGCTGGCATGTCCGCTGCGACAGGCAAGCAGGACATCTTCCACGGTGTAGGTACGGAAGTGACTTTCTATTCAAGTCAGTCGAACCAAATCGCTCTTAGATAGCATGAGCGCGTGTTCGTAACCAGTCTTCTTTCGAAGAGGACGTCACTTATTAGTAAAGGAATGCAAGAATGAAAAGAATCATCATAGTATCGCTGATACTCGGTTTGATGTTAAGCGTGAATGCTCTGGGCAACCGACGTCCGGTCGGCGTGCACGGCATCGGACCAAGAATTGGACTCACGATCAATCCCGATCAATTCCATGTCGGATTCCATATTGATCTTGGCGATCTGTCGAACAACCTCATGATGCAGCCGAATCTTGAAATCGGTTTCGGCGAGAATGTCACCACAGTCGCTCCGACCTTCGAGCTTGACTACCGCTTCCGCGACGACTGGGGAGTCTGGACGCCATACCTTGGCGGCGGTGTTGGACCGGTTTTTTACTCCTCAAAGCATGGTCATAGTAACTCCGAGCTTGGAGTGTACTTGCAGTTCGGTATTGGAAAGGGACGCTCTGCCAGTCAATCCGGACACTTCTTTGTTGAAGGTAAACTTGGTTTGGCCGACGCTCCCGATTTCAAGGCGACTGTCGGCTGGACTTTTGGAAAGTAGACTGTGACCGAAGCCCCAACGGAAGTTAAGCTCCACAAGAACCACTGTGCCGCTCAAAGCGTGCGGCACAGCGCGGAGCGGAGAGTACGCAAGGTCGCTACTCGAGTTCTGTTTCGGTGGCAAGTGTCACATGGAGAAAGAATTCAGCAGAGGCTGAATCAAACACTTAATAGTCAGGCAAAGTCCAGATGAAATCCAAGACATTGATTATTTCGGCAGTAGTCGTGGCGGCCGCGGTTTTGCTGCTTAGCTACCTGCCGGCAGGGGCTTCCAAGATTGATAATCGCATCGAAAATAGTGCGAAGCAATCTTACATCTTCAAGACCTATCTCAAAGGCGATGACATCAAGATAGAATCTAAAGATGGCATCGTCACCCTGACGGGCACAGTAGTCCAGGAATCCCACAAGTCGATGGCTGTCGAGACGGTCACCAATCTGCCCGGTGTGAAGAGCGTCAACAATCAAATCAGCGTCACGGGTACACCGGCCGAAGCTAGTTCGGACATGTGGATTGCTGAAAGAGTCAGGGGAACACTGCTGTTTCACCGCAGTGTGAGTTACATCAACACGGATGTATCAGTGGTTGATGGCAACGTGACCCTTAAGGGCAAGGCTTCGAGCGAAGCACAGAAGCAACTAACGCGTGAATACGCTGAAGATATTTCCGGCGTCAAGTCCGTCGACAATCAATTGGTTGTGACCAATGCCCCGGAGACTTCTCCGAGAACGACCGGTGAGAAGATTGATGATGCTTCCATCACGACACAAGTCCGGATGTCGCTATTGTTTCATCACGGGACCGATGTCTTCGATACAAAAGTCTCGACACATAAGGGCGTTGTCACACTCGGTGGCACAGCCAAGAACCAGGCCGAAATCGATCTCGCCAGCAAGCGAGTCAATGACATCAATGGCGTCACGAAGGTGATTAACAATATGAGTATCGAGGCGCCGACGTCGTCCTCGACCAACTAAGGTATCGGATCACTGCCGGTTGATGCACGGATGCAGCGGCCGGCGGTGAATCCTCCATAAGTGGAAGGAGAATCTTATGCTGTGGACAATGGGCGTACTGCTCCTGATTGCTTGGGCACTGGGGCTGGTTGCCGGTGTGACGCTAAGTGGATTCATTCACGTTTTGTTGCTGGTGGCAGTGATGGCTGTGGCGTTCGAGCTTATTGCCGGCCGCAAGTCAACCAAGGAGAGACACACTACGGTTGGGGACTACCAAGATTTCCCGAACGATGTCGGCTGATAAAGAGACACTTCAGTCGACGGGCTATTTAACACAAACCGAGAGGAGCATCCGATGCTTTGGACAGTAGCTGTAATTCTGCTGATCCTGTGGGGACTGGGCCTGGTGACAGGCTACACGATGAGCGGATTCATCCACATTTTGATCGTCATTGCCATCGTGGCGGTGTTGGTCAGGCTGATTTCCGGCCGACGAGTTCTTTGACACAGGGAGTGTCAGGAGAGGAGTAATCATGAAGATCATGACATTGATCGGGCTCATCCTGATTGTGCTTGGCGTGGTCGGGCTCATTTTGGGAGGCATAACCTATGCGTCCACAGAGAACGTCGTGGAGGTAGGAACGGTCCATCTCGAGGTCGATCAGAAGGAAGAGGTTCCCTTGTCACCGATTTTTGGAGCCGGTGCGGTGGCTGTTGGCGTCATTCTTCTATTCGTTGGACGTCGAAGGAAATCTCTTATTTCCGGGTGTTGGGGTTCCTTCGCGTCAGACATTTAGACAGTGGTTCCGAGAGGCACTGTACCTGGGCATACGCGATTGTTGAGCAACAATCAAGAATTGCGGCGCCTCGACAGGGCCCACGAAGACCGATTAGACAATTTGACTGATAAGGCTTCGGGCAGTAGGACCAGATCGATCCAACTTCACCTTGACAAGGATTGATTCAGGTCTTTTGCCGGCAAATTGCCACTTTGCAGACATACTTCGTCTACAACGAATCTACTTGGAAGACTTATGCCCTGCGCTCGCTTCGATTCGACCAAGCAGCCGCAACAACCCATCGAGGATGGTGAGTGGATGCGGCGGACAGCCAGGGATATAGAGGTCGACCGGCAGAACACTGTCGGCACCATTGTGCGCTTCGGGATGATCGATGTATGGACCGCCGGAAATGGCGCAGGCACCAACGGCAATGACAATCTTTGGTGTCGGTGTCGCGTCGTAAGTCTTCTGTAAAGCGAGCAACATGTTTTGCGTTACGGGTCCGGTGATCAGAAGACCATCGGCATGACGAGGTGAGGCGACAACCTGGATGCCGAATCTTCCGAGATCGAATACGACCGTGCTTAGGACATTCACTTCTACCTCGCAGCCGGCACAACCGCCGGCACTGACCTGCCTTAGTTTGAGCGAACGTCCGAAGAGGCGGCGAATCTTTTCGTCGAGGGCGTCCGCGAGCCGCAATTCGTGTTCATTCAGGATGAGGTCTTCGCGATTGCGGGTGGCGAGACGGAATTCCGGCGTAAAGGTAATCGCCTTTTCCGGGCAGGCCTGGACGCAATCAGAGCAGAAGATGCAACGGCCCAGATCCAGTTGCAGTCCTTTGGCATCAAACGAAATAGCGTCGGTCGGGCACACTTCGGCGCATTCGCGGCATCCTGACGGGCATTTTGATTGGTCAATAACCGGCAGCCCGCGAAATCTATCGGGGAGTGTCGGCTGACCGCTGGGAAATGAAATCGTGCGGTGGCCTTGTCTCCAGCGTGATAATAAGATTCCAAACATATCGTTACCTCAAAGGTCGTGTCCGCAGTAAGACAAGTTGAAGCTCTTGTTGCACAGCGGAAAATCCGAGATTTGCTGATTGCGCATTGCCAGAGCCAATCCCATCCAATTGTAGAAAGACGGATCGACAACTTTGTATCTGGCGATGTGGCCGCGTGGATCGGTCATGGCCACGTGGCAGATCTGTCCGCGCCAGCCTTCCACCAGCGAAACTACAATCTTTTCGCCGGCCAATTCACCCAGCGTTGTCTTGATCGTTCCGCCCACAAGAGCCTGCAGTTGTTCGCGCACGAAGTCCGCCGAGCGCTGGATTTCCAGCCAGCGCACATAAGCCCGCGCAAAGACATCACCCGTGACGGCGGTTGAAACGGGAATGTGCGACATGCGAAAAATGCCGGCGGGAAAATCATTGCGAACGTCACACTCGAGTCCGCAAGCGCGCGCAGCCGGGCCGACAATACCGAGCTGCTCGCAAGTCTCAAGCGACAGTTTGCCGGTCTCTTCAAAGCGGCTCATGGTCGATGATGAATTCCAGAGCAAATCGACGGCATTGGTGACATCGCGCATCGTGGTCTCCAACCGATTCAACAATTCTTTGGCACGTGATTCATCCAAATCATAGACAATACCTCCAGGTCGGACCAGCGCGCGACCCAGTCGGCTGCCGCACAGCAGAGCGGTCATGTTAAGGAAATCGCCGCGCAATCGACCGCAGTAGGAAGCAGTCGGGAGAAAGCCGACGTCGCCGGACAGCGCTCCGAGATCGCCGGTGTGATTTGCCAGCCGCTCCAGTTCGAGCGCCACACCGCGCAGTACCTGCGCACGGGCAGGGACCTTGCATCCGGCCAAAGCTTCGATGGATTGACAATACGCGGTTGTGTGCCCAACCGTGGCGTCACCGGAGAGCGTTTCCATATAGTGAATCGTCCGTTTGTTGGGACCGCCCATGAGTTTCGATTCAACACCGCGATGCTGATAGCCAAGCGAGATTTCCAAATGGAAGACCTGTTCGCCGTGGCATTGAAACCGAAAATGACCTGGCTCGATCACCCCGGCATGGACCGGGCCGACTGCGACTTCGTGAACTTCCTCACCTTCGACTCGATAGAAGTCGGTGACGCCGATGAGTGGTCGCTTGCTTGTGCCATGATTCGAACGATGCGATTTGACAAAACGGACCGGCTTGAGCCAAGGATGTCCTTCGGGAAGCAGTTCATATTGTTCGGCAATTTCGCGCTCAAACAGGTGGACCTGAGGGCAGTCGATGGTCAGAGACGGGTAAGCGTTTTCGGATATGGTCGACTTTGCTACGTGAATTTGGCCGGACTCACGATCAGCCAGGACGGCGAAGATTTCCACGCAATCTTTTCCGTCCGGCACATGGCCGAACATGGCGGCAACGTGAGCGCCGGATGCGACGCTGTTAAGGATGACGCTGCGGAACTGCTGCCAATCAAGAGTCGGTACCTCTTGAACGGGGCGTGCCCCGCCATTGTGCAGGGTTAACATCCGGAGAGTTTCACTCATACGCCATTCTCCACGAAAAGTGCGGCGTTTTTGAGAAGCGACTCGAGTTGGGGTGGAATGTAGAGCCCAAGCAACAGCGACATTCCTAAGAACAACAAGATAGGAATTACGAAGCGCGGGGACTCCCGAAAGTCGGTCGCCGTCGCCGGCGTCGAGGGTGTGCCTTGAGTAACGCGCAAAACAGTCGAGCCCATGCCAACGAAAACAATCGCCAGCAGTAGAAGAAACAGAGCTGCGACGACAAACTTGCCCGAGCCAATGGCGCCGTTCAAGATGGTGAATTCGCTGATGAACGGTCCAAACGGCGGCGAGCCGGTGATGGCAAGAAATCCCGCCAGAAAGAGTGCACCGGACATCGGCACGCGGCGAATGGCGCCTCTCACGTCGTCAGTGAGTTTACTGCCGAAGGCGCGGTGAATGTTTCCCGCTGAAAGGAACAAGACGCCTTTGGTCAGTCCGTTGGTTAACAGATGCAGCAGCGCACCATACGTTGCCAACCCGCCGACGCCGATTCCGAGTACCAGGATTCCCATGTGTTCAACACTCGAGTAAGCGAGCATGCGTTTGAAATCGCGCTGGCGGATCATGAACACTGCGGCGACGACCATCGATAGGATTCCTGAGAAGATGAAAATTTCACGCGCGAAAGCGGCCTCACCGGAAGCAACGCAGAGACTATAGAAACGCAAGATCGCGAGAAAGGCGCAACTTGTTACACCGCCGGCGAGCAAGGCTCCGACGAGTCCGGGCGCTTCGCCGTAGGCATCCGGCTTCCAAGTGTGCATTGGCGCCAATCCCATTTTTGTTCCGTAACCCACGAGCAGCAGTACGAAAGCGGCATGGAGCCAGGGTTTGGAAAGATGGGGCGCAAGTTTGATCAAGTCGTCAAATTGCAGCGTCGATTCGAGACCTTCATAAAGAGAAGCATAGGCAAGGAAGAATGATCCCAGCAATGCCAACGCGATACCGACGGAGCCAATGAGGAGGTATTTCCATGTGGCTTCCAGCGAACGCGTGCTGCTGTTGAAGAGGAGCAGAGGGGCTGATGCCAATGTTGTGGCTTCCATCGCGACCCACATCAAGCCGAGATGATGAGACAGCGTCATCAAAGTCATCATGCCCAGCATGGACAAAAGACAAGCACAGAACAGTCGAGTCGGGCGCTCCGCTCGCAGTGACAGATATCCGGGCACATACAGCGAACAGATGAAAAACAAAACGCTGATGAACAAGAGCACCAGTTTGCCAAGCGGGTCGAGCAAAAGCCAGCCTTGAAAGCCCGACACGTTCTCGCTGGAGATCGCAAAGACGACGAGGACAACCTGAATCAGACCTCCGAACGGCACCAGCCAGGGACGCAGGCGTCCGGATGGTATCAACACCGCGGCGACGGCAAGCAGCAAGGGAATGAGAACTAAGAGCCAGACCATGATTTACTCTTTCAAGGAACTAAGGTTGCGGGTGCTCACGGTAGAAAACTCCCGACTGATCCGGTTAATAATGATGCCCATCACGAAGATGGCGACGAACAAGTCGAGCAAGACGCCAATCTCCACGAGAAACGGCATAGCTTCCACGAGCAGCATACCAAAGATGAAAATGCCATTTTCCAGAACCAGGTAGCCGACGACTTGTGTAATGGCCTTTACGCGCGTCGTCAAGATCAGGAATCCGGTCAGTGTTGTGGACAATGCCGCCGGCACGATGAGAGAACCGACATGTTCCTGGGCGATCGGCAATGTATTCGAAAACAACACGGCGAGCGCAGTTCCCAGGCCGCCCAACAAGAGCGACGCGATGAAACCAATGATCGGTTCAACTTCGCGGCGGATGGAAACCTCTCGAATCGCATGGAACAGCAAGCGCGGGATGAAGATACCCTTCAGCGTTATTGCCGCACAAGCCATGAGCACCGCCCAAATGGTAAACTCGTTGTGCGCAACGACGACTAGCACGCCCAGCAGGACACCTTGAAGCGCAATCGCGTGAATCACCGTCCGCAATTGGCTCGCGCCCAAAGCGGCGAAATTCAGCAAAAGTACCGCCACCAAGATAGGGTCGATTAGTTGATACATGACATTACCTCAGTAACAGGATTATTCCGAAAGCCGAAAGCAAACATGCCGCCACCAGAAAGGTCGGCACAAATGTCAATTTGAATCGCGCCATGATTGATTCGACAACGCCGATCACCATTGCCAACGCCAACATTCCGACAGCGAAGATACCCCAGTCGACCCAGATGTTGCCGGAGTCAAACGGTGCGACGATTCGCAACAACAGCGCGCACATGACGAACAACTTCATGGCAGCGCCATAGAGAATCATGCCCAACGCCGGACCGCTGTGGTCAAGCACCATGACTTCATGAATCATAGTCAATTCCAGATGCGTGTTCGGATCGTCAAACGGAATGCGCGAGTTTTCAACCAGCAGGACGATGAACAGGCTTGCCGCAACCAAGACCAGTGATGCGCCCGCAGCGCCCCAGCTGTTGGGCATCGGACCATCAAGCATCGCGGTCAACGACAACGATCCGGAGAGTTTGGCCAGAACCAGGAATCCGAAGAATAAAGCGGGTTCCGCCAGACACGAGAAGGTGACCTCGCGCGCTGCGCCCATACCTTCGAATGCAGAGCCGGTGTCGAGTGCAGCGGATGCGGTAAAGAACCGTCCCAGTGCGAACAAATAGGCGAACAAGATTAGATCGCCGCTGAAAGACACCGGTGAAGCATGTCCGCCGAATGGTATGAACAATCCGGCCAAAATTGCTGTTGCAAGTCCGACCACAGGCCCGGCGCGAAATACCCATGTCGTCGTTGAGCTGATCACTGAACCTTTTTGAAAGAGCTTGATCAGATCGAAAAATGCCTGAAACAATGGGGGACCGACTCTTCCGCCGAAAAGCGCTTTGGTCTTGCCGATGACGCCAAGCAGCAGGGGCGGCATCACGAGCAAGAGCACGACATGGACGATGATTTGACTTATCAGCATGACGCTCGCTTGCTTACCTCCACAACAGCAGGCAAATTAGAAACAGCACGATGTAAAACAAGTAGGCATGGATATTTCCTGCCTGCAAAAACCGGAACGATGATGTAATCTTCGCGCCAAAGCGAAAACTCGGACGCAGAACGCCATCCAGCACGATGTCGGAAACATGGCTGTGGAAGTGTGCGGCGTTTGCAAACACCGGCTGTTCGGCGGGAGTTTCGACGCGCGGTCGCAGCACCCAGGAAAACAGGGCGACGATCATTTGCGCAAATGACGAAGATGTGTATTGCATAGTCGACGCCGGGGCGGCATATCCGCAATCCCAAGTTACGCCCGGGTTCACTCCGCAGCGACGCAGGCGTCTGGCGAGAACAAAGCTTCCGAGAGTAATCAATACGATCAATGCCGCACCGGCAATAGTCAGCCAACCGAGCGGTGCGAGCATCGTTAGTTTCTGTCCACTGTCAAATGCGGCCGGTTCCCATGCGCGAATCCCGTGTTCCAGCACCGGTGCGACGAGAAGCGGCGTCAAACCAATTGCGAGACAAAAGCCGACCAGCGCCAGCATCGGCCCCGTCATCATTGATTTAGCTTCGTGTGCGTGACGCGCGTGTTCGGAGCGGGCGACACCGAGGAACACCGCGCCGAACGCTTTGACAAAGCAGGTGACGGCGAGTGCACCAATCATTGCGAGTGCGGGTATGGCAAAGGCCGCCGCCGTCCAAGTCATGCCGCTGCCGGAATTCAACGAATGAAACAAGCCGAGATAGATCAGAAACTCGCTAACGAATCCGTTCAGCGGCGGCAGTCCGCAGATCGCGGCTGCGCCGACGGCGAAATAGAGCGCCGTGCGCGGCATCGATTTAGCGAGCCCGCCGAGTTGGTCAATCTCACGCGTATGCGTGGCATGAATCACGGCGCCGGCACTTAGGAAGAGCAAGGACTTGAACAGGCCGTGATTCCAGACGTGCAAGAGCGCACCAGCCATTCCGAGCAGGACGAAATCGGTGCGTTCGAGTGTGCGACCGACCATTGCCAAGCCGATTCCGATTGTGATGATACCGATGTTCTCGATGCTATGGTATGCCAACAAGCGCTTGAGATCATGCTGGCCCAAAGCAAACACAACGCCCAACACGCCGGAGGTGACTCCCACAGCGAGTATCACTCCGCCCCACCACAGCGGCGGCTCCGGCAACAGTGAGCAGAGCCGCAGGAATCCATAAATGCCGATTTTGATGAGGACGCCGGACATCAGCGCCGAGACGTGACTGGGCGCCATTGCGTGCGCGCCCGGCAGCCACATGTGCAATGGCATGAGACCAGCCTTGAGACCAAAGCCGATTAGCGCCAGCAAGAACATCGCCGTAAATACACCAGGCGCGACGGCTCCGGCAGTCAGCGGCGATAGCTGAAACGAACCGGTAGCGCTGTGGAGCAATGCAAATAATCCGAAAAGGCAGAGCGTCGCGAGATGTGTCGCGATCAAGTAAACCCAACCGGATTCGCGGACTGCGGTGTCTTTATCTTCGGTGGTGATAAGGAAATACGCGCTAAGCGCCATTATTTCCCAGGCGACGAGAAAAACGATGGCGTTGGCGGCAATCGTTACGGCGGCAAGAGCCGCAGTGACAAGTCCATAAAACAGGCGCAATTTCTGGCCGTTGTCCGGGTGGTCGGCTTGCTTCCAATAGGAAAGCCCGTAGATGCTGCCGAGTGTGGAGATCAGGAATATCGGCAACAGGAAGATCACAGAAAGACCATCAATTGCGATAATCGAAGTTTTCGGCGTTGAAAACCAAAGTGAGGCAATCGAGCCAGTAATCCCCACTACTGTACCGAAGGTACTTAAGGCTACAGATAGTTTTTGTCCGGCGTCAGCACTGCGTTTGAACAGTAAGCCGGGCACTCCGCTAATTGCGTGGAGAACAATGGCGGTGATGACAAGAAGTTGCGTCACGACAACACCCACTTGCGGAAGGTCAGCCAGAAGAATGCCAAGAGCAGGACGACAACGAAGTACAGCAAGTAGTAATGGATTTTACCCTGCTGCACCCAGCGCAACTGCGCGAGTCTTCCTGCCCAGCGATCAAAGAACGGCCGGTATATGCTGCGACTCAACGGATCATTGTACTCCGCCGACAAAGAGGCTTCAACTGGAAACAGCCCTTGCGGGATGGTCACGCTGGTTTTGGGCCGCAGTGATCTTGGAAACAACCGAGATACAACGAACTCGGAAAAAGACTGTCCGGTATACTGCATGCGTGGTGTCGGAGCTATATATCCGCAGCCCCAGGTAGAGCCGGCTACCAACTTGGAGCGCTTCTGCATAATCAGAAGAAGCAACGCAACAGCGCCAATCGAAATCCAGACGACAATGTTCAGCGTTCCCAGTGTCGTCAGGGACGGCAATGCCATGTCAGTCGATAGTCCGAAGACTTGATGGATGGGGTTTGAAATTGCTGCGACGAGTATTCCGGGGACGACGGCAAAGGCAACACAAAGCAGTGCGAGGATAACAAGCGGCGCCGTCATCCATCCGGCTGATTCGTGCGCGTGGCGTGCTTGATCGCAACGTCCTTCGCCAAGTAACGTGATGCCGATAAGGCGGACGAAACAAATCAAGGCAAGTCCGCCGATGAGCGCGAGTCCGCCGACAGCGAACAGCAGCACGATACGGTTGACGCCAGTAAATTCCAACCCGCCGTGGAGCATCGCCATATAGATGAGCCATTCACTGACAAAACCGTTCAGCGGCGGAACTGCGGCAATTGCCAATGCTCCCACTACCATAGTGACGCCGGTGCGCGGCATCCGCTTCAACAAACCGCCAAGCCGCTCCAAATTTTTCGAGCCGGCTCCGTGCAGAACGCTACCCGAGCACAAGAACATCAGTCCTTTCATCAGCGAGTGATTCCAGATATGCAACATTCCGCCGGTCAAACCGAGTACAGCGACAATTGTATGCCCGCTGGTAATTCCCCACAAACCAACGCCGAGCGCAAGCGTTATTAGGCCGATATTTTCGATACTGGAGTAGGCGAGGGCACGTTTAAGGTCGCGTTGAACCAGCGCCAGCGAAATGCCGAGCAAACCGCCCGTGAGCCCGATTGCGACCAGAGTCGGTCCCCACCATTGAGCAGGATGGCCAAGGAACGTCATTGTTCGGAGAATGCCGTAAATGCCGATCTTAATCATCACGCCGGACATCAACGCCGAGACATGGCTTGGAGCGGCTGGATGCGCCTCGGGCAGCCAAACGTGCATCGGTACAAATCCCGCCTTTGCGCCGAAACCAATTAACGCGAGGACAAAGACAATGCCGCAGACGGCTGGGCTAAGGCTACCGGCGACGCCGAAGAGGTCAAAGTCAAGTGAGTTTGCGTGACGCCCCAGCAGCAGGAACATCGCGAGCAGAAATGCCGCGCCGAGATGCGTGGCTACCAGGTAGATCCAGCCCGCGACGCGCACTTCCCGTTTCTCATGTTCAAATGTCACCAAGAAAAACGCACAGATCGACATGACTTCCCATGCTACTAAGAACAGGACGGCATTGCGAGCGACCACTACCAACACCATGCTCGCTACAAAAATGCTCAAGAAGAACCAATGGGGTGCAATTCGTTTCGTGCTGCTGTATGACCGCAAATAATCGCTGCCATATACTGCGGCCAGCGCCGAGAGCGCCAAGACAGGAATCAGGAAGAATGCTGAAAGTGGGTCGATTTGAACATGAAGCGAACCGCCGGGTATGCGCCAAGGAAACTCAAACGATTCCACTTTGCCATCGAGAAGGCTGGCCACGGACGGCATTAATCCGACTACGGATCCAATCAGGATTCCGCCTGCGCCGAAAAGCGTAGTCAGACGCGTGTTTCCACATACAACGAGCGTCGCCACGCCGCTACCGATTAGAATCGCGACGGCGATGAGGAGAATTGTCATTGCTGTTGTTTGGGGGAGTTACCGACGGCTGGCCGCTGGATGGCGGCTTCGACTCGACGTGCTTCGTTTAATATCTCGGCGGCAGTGGCTTTGCGCACAACTGCGGCCTTAAAGCCCGGGTCTTGCAGACCATAAGCCAGCCGCGAGAGTACGTGCAAATGTATCCGTACCGTCGGACTGATTAACCCGAATAATGCAAAGACGGGTTTGCCGTCAATCGCGCCAAAATCAACCGGCGTATTGAGGAAACAGAGGCTGACGATCGGCTGATTGACGTGAAGCACCACTGGATTTCGCACGTGGGGAATAGCGATACCGTCGCCGATGCCGGTCGATCCAACCGATTCGCGCGCAAGGAGAACTTCGAAGAGAAATTCGGGATCGGCGTCTTCGGGCAGAGGCAAGTTCTTGACTACGGCACGCAGCGCCGATTCGCGGTCGGAGGCGATGACATTGTGAAAAACGCCGCCGACTTCAAGGGCGGCAGCGAGACCGGGGAGTGTCGCCCCGTTTTTGAGTTCGGCGAAAATCTCACTTGAAAGCGGGATATGGTGGGCAGTTGCCCATTCCAACAATTCGGCGCGGTTTAGGCGATATTGCCCGCGGACTTCCTGTGCAGGTAAGCCATTGTCCTGTATCCACTGGCGGATTTTGCTTTCCGACACGGAAAACAGTTTAGCGGCATCACGGATGCGTAATTCCATTATATTATGTCTTTCCCTGTTATCAATTTAACACTAAGTAGGACAAGCCAAACTTTAAAATTGTGATACAAAAGTCAACCAATTTCGAACCCGTTTTTTAAGCAGCGACTGTCACCAATCGAGGATGCAATATAAACTGCCTCAAATGACTCAATCGAGGGTGCGATTAAAGATGGAAGTACGAGAGATCATAATCGAAAAACTTTCCACTGTCGCGAACGTTTCCACTCACGCTGGTAATTGCCGGGGTGAGTTCATTTTTATAGACCGAATAGCCGATATACGTGTAAAACGCTACACTATCATTGCGACTTATATCTTCTTTCGACATAGGAGCCAATGAAACGCTTTTTGATCATTTTGTATGCTGCTACGCTCATAACGATCGGGTACTTTCTGATCTTGGGGCTGGATTACTATCGAACCGACTATATTGATCGCCCTCATCACGAAGACTATCGCGCCTTCAGGCCGGCAGGGAATCTGGGAATTGTATTTGGCTATGTCGGTTCCATCATGATGATACTCATGCTCACTTACTCGTTGCGCAAACGCACGAAGTTGCTGGGCAAAGGGGTCTCATTGCGAACTTGGTTGCAACTGAACATTTATCTTGGCGTCTGCGGCCCGCTCTTCAGTATACTACATTCATCATTCAAGGTGCAGGGGCTGATCGCTGTAGCTTTTTGGTCAATGATTGCGGTTGCGTTGAGTGGTTATGTGGGCCGGTATCTCTATCAACTAATCCCTCGCAATCAAGAGGGCGATGAACTGACCATGGCCGAAATTGACAAACAGATGCAGTTGACGACACAAATTTTGCGTGAGAGATACGGTTTGGCGCCAGAGCAACTGGCGCAGCTTGAGACTTTGGCTAAACGGATGATTTCGACTGAAGGCTCGTTTGTCAAACTGCTGGTTGGGGCGATCATCGCGGATCTTACCCGGCCGATGCTTGCCCGCCGCCTGATGAAGGAGATGAAACGGTCATTTTCATCGGTCGATCGCGGGCTCAAGGGTCTTGTGCGGCTCGCTTTAGAGCGTGCCTCGCTGGCGCGGCGCATCGAAATGCTTGACAGGACCCGCGAAGTATTTCACTACTGGCATGTCATCCACAAGCCGTTTGCGATCATCATGTACTTGATTATGGGAGTTCATATCGGAATTGCGGTGTGGACCGGATTTGCGGGATTGTCGTAGACCATGCCTCGCCTTAACTTCAGCTTGATCACTGTTGCCATCGTGATGTTGGCAGCGGCGACGAGCTTTGCTCAACTATCACCGGGTGATTTGTCGCAAGCGCACAGCCATCTGGAGGGCCTGGATAATTGCCGTGCGTGTCATGGTTCGGACCGAAAGCAAATCAGTCCCAACTGTCTTACTTGTCATACCTTGATCCAGAAGCAACTCAATGAGATTGACGGTCTACATGGGAGCAACCAATACAAGGTGTGCGAAGAGTGCCATGTCGAACACCATGGCCGCGATTTCGCGTTAGTATATTGGAAAGATGGCGAGGCCGCCTTCGACCATTCGCTGACGGGATACGATCTAAGCGGGGCGCATAAGCCACTGAAGTGCCGACAGTGTCATACGGCGAAAATCGTCGCACCTAATCTAATGGAGGGTGATGCAAAGAAGGACCCGAGCCGGACGTTCCTGGGATTATCGACGGAATGCAGAAGCTGCCATTTTGATGAGCATCGCAGTCAAGTCTCCAACCGGTGCGAGACGTGCCATACCAACACCGCCTGGAAGCCTGCAGTTTCTTTTGACCACCAGAAGGCGAAATACCCATTAACTGGACTGCACCTGAAAGTGGATTGCGCAAAATGTCATTTGACTCTTAGTGATGATTCAACGCCGGCCGACTCATCGTATCAGAGATTTACCGGACTGAATTTTTCCGAATGCAGTTCATGCCACAAAGACCCGCACGCCAACCGGCTCGGACCGACTTGTGCCGGGTGTCACAACACAGGCGGGTGGCGAAGCGTCAGCAACAGCAATTTTGACCACAGTAAAACGCGGTTTCCGCTTCTGGGGCAGCACTCGACGCTGCAATGCGCGAAGTGCCACAAGCAGGAGGAGCAGCGCAAGTTGTTGGCTTTCTCGAATTGCAGCGATTGCCATTCCGATTTTCACAATGGCGCATTTGCCGCTAGTCCCGGCGGGGCGAAATGTGAACGGTGCCATAATGTGGACGGATTCCGTCCTGGTATTTTTACAGTGGAGCAACACGACAGCTGTGACTATCCACTGCGAGGCGCGCATTTGGCAGTTCCCTGCGATGGTTGTCACATGACTTCTGCAACCGGTGAGACTCCGCGCCAGTATAAATTTGCTTTTAATGAGATTGCCTGTAAGTCATGCCACAAAGATCCGCACAAAGGGAAGGCGGACAAGTGGGTGAGCAGCGGCGGTTGCGAAAGTTGTCACAATGTCGAGAGCTGGAAGGAGTCATTCTTTGCGCATGACTCCACTAAATTCCCGCTTACCGGGAAGCACAAAGGTGTTAAGTGCCTGGACTGCCACGGGAACAAAAACGATAAAACTAATGTATCACTTTTGACTTTCGAGCTACTGCCAAGAAACTGCAACGAATGTCATAAAGATATTCATGGCGGTCAATTTGTCGTTGATGGAC
>CAUJJY010000375.1 GCA_963205155.1 Candidatus Zixiibacteriota bacterium
ACACCTTCGCCGGGTTTCATTCCTTCCCCGCCGCCACCCCCGGATTCAGCTTCACCACCCGTAGAGGTCTCATTCGAGCCTTCGGTTTGGCCCTCTCCGGCAGCGTTGTCGACGGCATTGTCAATTGCCTTGTCTGTTTTCTCGTCCGCCTTCTTTTCGACTTTCTTTTTCACCTTGTCCTTGAGCGCACCGCCTATACCTGCTTCGGCTACGGACCCGAAAAGCAGAAAGAGCGCGCACAAAATTGCACAGAGACACGAATTGGTTCTCATCATCAGCTCCTTATCGAAATATTGGTAATCAGAAGAAGAATATTGTCGCGTGAAGATTGTGTCAATAGTAAAGTCTCAAAAACATGCTCGGCAGCCAATTTCGGCAGCCGAGCATTATTTGCCCTGAGTCTCAAAACTACTCTCTGTTTACTGCAACTTCCCTATGGCTGATTCGACCGCCTCGACTATCTCGCCGGAAGCGACGACTTTCGCCATTGCATTGATGTCGCTATGCAGCGGGCGGTCTTCTTCCAGTACTTTGACATTCTTTCGGACAACATCGTAGGCAGCCTGTGATCCTTTGCCTGCCTTTGCCGGCTTGAGGAACTCGAATGCCTGGGCGGCGGCTATTATTTCCATACCGATGACGGCAAAGCCATTCTTGATGATATCTCGTGTTTTGAGTACGGTGGTCATACCCATCGAGACGAAGTCCTCCTGGTCTGCTGCTGCAGGAATGGAACCAATAGAAGCCGGCGACGAGAGAATTCGATTCTCGCAGACCAACGAGCCGGCAGTATACTGCATGAGCATCATACCGGAGTGCATTCCGGCGCCCTTGGTCAAATAGGCGGGCAAGCCCATCGACAAAGACTTGTTGAGAATGCGGTTGAGTCGGCGTTCTGACATGACATTGATCATGGTGATGCCGGTTCCGATATGATCAAGCGGATACGACATCGGGGTACCCTGGAAATTCGCACCAGTCAGCACAAATCCGGAATCGCCTTCAGGGAAGAATATTGGATTGTCACCCACACCGTTTAGCTCAATCTCGAACTGCGCGACGGCATAGTCCAAAGCATCCCATACAGCACCAATCACTTGCGGCGTCGAACGAATCGAATAGGCATCTTGAACGTTCTTGCCGGTGCGTTCCATGATTTGCGAATTCTTCATGATTTCACGCAGGTGGTGAGCGCATTTCACAGCACCGTTAAACCCGCGAATCTTATGAACGGGTTCTTCGAATGCCTTGGCATTGGAATTGAGCGCTTCCAGTGTCATCGCGGCAGCAATTTCGGCGGTTTTGGTGAGCATGATAGCATCGCAGAGCAGGATTGAACCGGCGCCGGCAATAACATTGGAACCGTTAATCGAGGCCAAGCCGTCGCGGGCTTCGAATTTGATGATTGGAACGCCGGCCTTTTCCATGGCAGCGCCGGCGGACATCCGCTCGCCCTTGTAGAAAGCTTCGCCCTCGCCAATCATGACCAATGCCAGTTGCGACATTGGGGAGAGATCGCCACACGCTCCAACCGAGCCTTTTTCACATGCCAATGGCGTAACGCCGGCATTCAGCATTGCTACCATTGTCTCAACGATTCTCAGATTGCAGCCGGAATGTCCCTGTGACAGAACGTTGACCCGAGATGTGTGCGCTGCGCGAGCGTATTCGATGGCCAGTGGATCGCCGTAACCTGCGGCATGCGAGTAGACGAGAAATTTCTGGAATACCTCAAGCTGCTCGGCCGGTAGAGCGACTTTGGCGAGATCGCCGATGCCGGTGTTGATGCCGTACATGATCTCCTGCTGCGCCACTTTCTTATCAACAAAGCGGCGACAAGTATTGATCTTTTCTACAGCTGCCGGTGTTAATTCAATCTTATGCCCGTGTCTGGCGACGTTCAAAATATCGTATATTGTGAGTCGTTTCTCACCAATTCTTACAGTCATCCAATACCTCCCGTGGTGTCGTGACCGGTTCAAATAGTGAGTCAGGACCGCAAAAAACAAGCTAATTCTTGCCCAGCGTCGGCGGCAGGCAAGTCGGTTTATCGACCGAAAAGAGCTACGTCGTAGGGAATAGATTCTGGGAATAAAGTAAGATCTGGAATGTGATGCTGAAGCATTCGAGACCTTGGTCGAGTGAAACGGTTAGCTATTCGGCTGGAGTCGGCGCCTTGGTGAGAGCGGCTTCTTCAAGAGCCAAAGTCGAGAGCCGCGCTTCCTTCTCGAAGTCGATAATCTTGGTATTGTCGTGGTAGATAGCGGTCTTAAAGACTGTGACCTTCTTGAGTTTTTCGATGACCGCGGTGATCTGCTCGGCGTTCTTTTCGTAGACTGCTAATGATTTGGCGAGGATGCCATCTGGATCGTCTACCTGTCCGTTGTTCATCGACATCTCAAGCAATTGCGTGCGGCCGGAGATCGAGGCTACGGCATTGTTGAGATAATGCGAGAATGTCGCAACGATTGCTTGCAGTGATTCCAGCGCCACCCGCTGGAGTTTTTCCTCGTCGAGCTGCTGTCGCGTTTGGACCAACTCACGATAGAGCTGTTCCGTGTAACTGTAAAGCGCGTAAAGCTGATTGGTCGCTTGTTGCAGAAGTTCTGCAGTCGTGCCCACGTCGACGTCGAGATACTGTGAGGTTTCGAGCAAGCGGCTAAGCGCGGAGTACTCGATCTCTTTTAAATCGGTATTGGACAGCCCCAAATTGCTTGCGAGTACTTCCTTATTGCTCAAGACACTGTGGCGTTGCGCCGCATTGGACTCAATCGTGAAGGTAGCAAGCTTGTCAGCGAGATTCACGATCTGCGGAAGTCGATTTTCTGCCGTGTTGTCATTGAGATCAAACACATCGTGGTGTCGCGCCATAGCGACACAGTAGCGATCCGGGAAATTCCAAACTCGACCGAGCATCTCGCCGGCCGCCGCGTGATCGATTTCGAGAATCTGCTTCTCGATGCTGATCATATCTTCCCCGCCCGCAATCGACTGCAATACTTTCCCGTATTCCCGGGGATAGAAATTGTCGAGCACCAGAACACCGATGTCGTGAATCGAGCCGCAGATAAATGCTTCTTCGGCCAGATTAGGCGCGATGCGGTTGGCGATAAGTTCGGCAACACAGGCGACATTGAGTGAGTGGCGCCAGAAATCCTTGAGATCGATACGCGTGCCGATTTTGGTAGACAGGTCGTAGAGTGAAAGCGACAACGCCAGTGCTTTGACCTTGGAAGCACCAAGGGTCATGACGGCGTTGCGAACGGATGACACTTGTTGCGCCCTGCCATAGAAAGGAGAATTAACTATCTTGAGAATACGAGTCGACAGCGCGACGTCGCGAATGATCACTTCGCCGAGTTCGGCAAGTGAGGCATCGGGATCATCGCACACACGAAGGACTTCGGCCATGACAGCCGGAAGTGTTGATAGCGACCTGAAGGTCGATAGTTTGGCTTCAAATTGCAGGCGATTCATCTATTGAAGATTATCGACAGAAGTCGCAATTGATAAAGCGGAATTTATCTCTTCCGTTGAAGAAGTCGCTGGCGTCGCTTCTGGAGTGTTTCATTCCAAAACGCAATGCGATCATAAGGTATTTCCGCAAGCGGGCTGTCGAGATATTCGAGTGCCTGGATTACGAAGGACGTCGCGCGGTCGTATTCCCGTTTCTTGTGCTCAAGTATTTTTGCTGACTCATTAAGCGCCATCAGGCGAATCTCCCCCTTGGCGGTCAACAACATTTGCAGCGTCGACAGGGCGTCTTCGTGCCGACCCAGCTGTTTTTGCAGTCGAAAGCCATGCAGGCACAACTCAAGGCATTCGTCACTGCCGTCGTAAGACCCAAGTTGTCGGTCGGCGGCGGCACAAGCAAGAATAGTATTCCCCTGCCGCTGATAAAAGCGAGAGATTCGCAAGGCATCGAGCGGAGAATAGAACGCCGATTCTTCAGCGCGGTCGAGATATTTCTGGACAACGTCAGCAAGAAACAGAAGGGTGACAATATCCAGGCGATTATGCAAAAGTACTCCCGATAGTGGGTCGGAACGGCCGTGGCGCAAATAGTCGAAGTAAAGCTGCGGAATGAGGTACCCCGGGGTGTCATTGTATCGGAACACGCTCAACAATTCGCGCTCAAGTGTCTGCAAAGTGCTGTCCTCGAACCTACCCTTCCAGAATCTTCGGCAGCAGTGCAAGAGGTCAATGTGGCACATCCCTTGAAATGGCGTTTGCATTCGATGCATCGCAAATCTGGTTTCCAATAGCGGCAAGTCGAAGCACTTGCCGTTGAACGAGACAACAACGTTGCGGTCTTCCACGATTTCTGAAATCGCATCGAGCATGGCGGGTTCATCGGGATAATCAGGCAGGAAGAACTGGTGCACGACGAAATTGCCATCACGGACGACTCCAATTCCGACCAGGAACGCGACAGTCCCGGTGGCCGCCGAAAGGCCGGTCGTCTCGGCATCAACAAACACCATTTCAGATAATGAAATTTTGCGTTCCGACTCTCTGTGATCGAATTTGGAAAGGTCTATGTGTTCGCATTCGACGACAGATCGCAGTGATTGCGTACCGTGGGCAAATCCCGGCGGATATGATGTCGACAAGAGAAGGAAGCGCCCGAGCTCCCCGGCCACAATCTCGCCGCCGATTTCGGCCGCAAAGGAATCGATTGCTGCGAAATCGACATCGAGCGAGCGAACTTTGTTGAATCGATCTAAGAAATCAAACTTACTCATCGAGTTTTGAAGTAGACAGGTAGACGAAGGCGTCCTGAATTTGGGATTGCACGAACTGATCCTGTTCAGCCTTAGTCAGTTTCTCAAGTCTCGACCTAGCTGATTTTGCGTCCAATCGTGCACAACTCCAGACAGCCCAGCCACGAATCAACGCGGACTCATTCGTCAGCTCAGCGAACACCGGTGATTTTGCTTTTGCGATCTTGAGCTGACCGGCGAGCCGGAGCAATAAAACGAACTGACGTTCTCTTGCAGCATTTGAAAGTGCCGATATTATGCTCTCGTACACCAAGCTGTCCATCACGACCAACGCATCGTAGGCGCTTAGTCTCACGGCAAATGATTCATCATTCAGCGAGGCGATCAATAATGGAACCGAACCGGCTGCTTTATTCGTACCCATACCGTAGACAATACTCTTACGAACCATGTCCACAGAATCCGCTAACATAGACTCAAGAAGTCGAGCCGTCGTTTCTCCGCCTCCGGATTTCCCTATCGCGGTGATGGCCTCGGCTCGCACCGTGAAATCAGCATGTTTAGTTGCGGGAAGGAGATAACTGATTGCGGCCGTATCCTTAACTTCGGCTAGACATCGGGAGGTTGTTCGCAACTGATCCTTGTTGTCGGTCTTGAGCGCCGATACCAGGTAGGGAGTTGCGCTTTTGCCGATTCCCCTGAAAATCTCGACCAATGTCACTTTTTCCCGTGCATCAGTAGTGTTCAGTTTTGCCACGAGGTATTTTGATGCCGAGTCGGCCATCGCAATCAGCGAGTCCTTTGACGGCTTGACGATGCTCTGAAAGCGAATTTCGCCTGACGATGCCTGGCGAAAGAGGCGTTCGACTTCAGCTTCGGTAACCTGCCCTGACGCAATTGACGCCGACAATATGCAAAGGCTGCAGATTAGTCCCCGGATCATTTTTTCACCTCGGAATTGAGGTCGGCGCCAATGCCCCATTTGGATGGCGTCACCCAATAGGTGTTGTCTTTGCCGTAGCCCCGGTAAGTGTCGATGCCTTGCAGATCAAGGAACAATCCAATCGAGCCAAAATCCCGGCGAGGATTGCCGTAACCGTGGGTGTTCGTCTGCACCCGCGCGATATGACCGTCATCACCGCGCAAATCGATCAGCATGCCGATACCGTTTGCGGATCCTGCCGCTTGCGAAAGGTCGGTCGCGCTGTATTGATCATTTCCGCCACAGTCAAGAAGCAACCCGAATGCAACATCGTGACCACATCCCTGGGAGACGCCTTTCGAGCCGTACAGATCATCACCACTGATATCGATTAGTGATGCCAGACACATATGGGTAGCAGCGCCTTGGGCATATTGATAAGCGATGTAGTTATCATTTCCACCATAATCCAGGAGGCCGCCTAGGGCGTACCAATAGGACGCTCCCTGCCCAAAGATGTCTGCCGCATATTGGTCATTGCCGGCGCCGTCAATCAGCAGTCCGATACCGCCCGAAAAATACGGCCGCAGTCCATAACCGAATCCTTGCGACAATGAAACATAATGATCTTCATACCGTAATATGTCGCCGTACTTCCAACCGGCAGCGTAACTGTCATTGCCGCTACGATCAACGAGGGCAGATGCACCCATGATGAAGCCAAACCCTTGCGAGTACAATGCCGCGCTGTAGGTGTCTCTGCCGGCGTCGTCTAGCAAGAGCCCGATACCGAAAGCGGAAGCTGCTTGACAGCCGATGTTGCCCTTGTAGGTATCATCACCGGCGCGGTCGATCAAAATGCCGGTGCCGAAAATGCCGCATCCCTGCGAGAAGTCAGCAGAGAAGTAAAAATCGTTCCCGCTCCAGTCGTCGAGGATTCCCGTGCTGAAAAACCCCGCACCCATCGTGTGTGCCGAGC
>CAUJJY010000376.1 GCA_963205155.1 Candidatus Zixiibacteriota bacterium
AATTGAGAATGGAGCATGTGCATCGGTTGCGAATTATCACTTCAAAGTTTCAAGGCTTGGTGATCTTCCTCACCGATTCACGATATCAAATGTTTCCACCAAGCCTGATGTCGGTACAGATGACTGTGACCAAACGGAATCGGAAAACCGCGATTGTCACGATTACCCGAAGCAAAATTTGTTCTGAAGGTAAAAGTGTGGAAATGTTACTGTCATGAAAACCCGTGTCGCTTGCATAAACGTCATTGACTTCCCGCTGTGTGTGTTACTAAAAGACCTTGCCCCAAGGTCACTCTATCCTTATGCGGTTGCGGAAAATGAGCATCCCCACGCATTGTTAGTTGCTGTAAATCAAATTGCCGAGCGCGATGTGCATGTCGGGATGACTGTTGCACAGGCGCGTAATCGCTGTGCCCAACTCCGGATACTGGTGCAAGACACAAAACAAGAAAAGTACGAATCGGATAAACTCCAGGAATTGTTGTACTGTGTCGGGCCTCATGTGGAAACTGGTGCGCCCGGCGAATACTATCTTGAACTCCGCGGTCTTACCCGTCTCCACGGTGGTGAGGATGGTATCGGGAAACGTATCCGCAGTCTGTTCCCACCAACGACGTATGCAGTGAAAGTAGGTATTGCCGGCAATAAACCGGTGGCGCGAATTGCATCGCTAATAGCCCACAATAACGAAACACTAATTATTCCCCATGGCAGCGAGCGCGATTTTCTTTCACCGCTTCCGATCGCAGCACTGGGACTCACGCACGATACTTATCTCATGCTCAATTCGCTTGGGCTCAAAACTATTGGGGAGATCACGCGGCTTCCAATACAAGAAATCACAAGGCGTTTCGGCGAGGATGCGCATTGTTTAGTGGAGTGTTTACAATGCGAAAATACTTCACCTGTTTCGCCATTTGCCTTCTCCAATGAACGCTTTGCGGAATTGCGTTTTGACGATCCTTTGGATAGCCTGTCACAACTCGAAGATAACATTGTCCGCCTATTGCAATCAATGTTGGAGAAATTACAGTCCTCCGGAGAAGGTTGTCGGGAAATATCAATACTACTTGAAGGTGCATATTTCAAACCAAAGCAGATAAACGTAAGACTAAATCAATTAACCTGTTCGTTATCAGCATGGAGAAGACAAGTTCACCACTCTCTATCAGGCATTCAATTAGTGTTTGGTGTCACAACAATTCGAGTTACATTATCGACTGTCGCCCCACTTCGACCCAGTCAAATGTCGTTATTTTCCTCCGCAGTAGCAGATGATGTTACCACTCATCGATGCAAAACAGAACTGGACAGACTGCCGTTGTCACGTATCGCAATACTGAATAAAGTACTTCCTGAAGAGAGTGTCCGGTTAAATTTACAAAATGACAATGTGGCACGTGATGTTAATCAATCCTGCATCACGCCGCAGTGCTACTATTCAGGTAGTTCGCTCGCCGGACTTCGCTTATACAAAAATCCGCAGACTATCAAGGTCACAACTGATAAAAGTAATTTGTATGGCATCGTAAGCGCTGCCGGTGTCGAGCGTGTTGTCTGGCAATGCGCGCCATACCACCTATCCGGAGGATGGTGGGAGCGCGAGTTTCAGCGGTCTTATTATGAAGTCGAAACTGATCGCGGGATGAGTTATTTACTCTTCCGTGACGAGATCCAGTCGAAATGGTTCCTGCAGGGGTATTTTGACTAACCCGTACATGGGTGATATGGATTACGTTGAACTACACTGTAAATCAAATTTCTCGTTTCTTGAAGGAGCCAATCATCCTGAAGAACTTGTAAAACACGCCGCGCAATTGGGATACTCTGCACTGGCACTCACTGACACCAACGGGGTCTATGGAGCAGTACGATTTGCCGAAGCTGCAAAGTTAAGCGGGGTTCGACCAATTTTTGGCAGCGAAGTAGTGCTTGAAGACAATACACGGTTGGTGTTATTGGCAACTAATCGGGATGGTTATCGCAACCTTAGCCTGCTATTGGCAGATGCGCTCCAAAGTTATCCCAAAGGCGAGGCGCGCGTGGCATTTGACCAAATCAAGAACTTTGCCGATGGGCTCATTGCCCTTTCCGGAACTACACTGTATGACGGTGTCCTATCCGGGAAGATTGACGACATGGAAACCCGTGCCAAAATGCTGTCCGGAATTTTCGGCAAAGACAATTTCTTTCTCGAACTGTATCACCATCAATTGCCGCAGCATGAAAAGTATTGCGAGAAACTCGTGTTTCTTGGCGCCAAACTTGGCATTCCCGTCGTGGCAACAAATATGGTGCACTACTGCGTTCCCGACGACCGGCGGGTACAGGATGTCCTGACCTGCATAAAGCATGGAGTCTCTCTCGACAATGCTGATGGTTTGCTCTACCCGAACAACGATAGATTTCTAAAACCCAAATCGCTGATGATTGAGAAGTTTGCCCGCTCTCCCGATGCAATTATGAATTCACTCAAAATTGCTGAACGCTGTAAATTTACAATGCGAGATCTGTCTACTGTCCTGCCTGATTTCCCCGTTCCGGATGGTGAAACAACAAGTACCTATCTGCGCAAATTGGTTTTCGCTGGTGCCAGACGTAGGTGCGGTGAGCTTTCTGAAATCGTCACTTCACAGCTCAACCATGAACTCTCAATCATCGATCGACTTAACCTGTCTGGTTACTTTCTCATTGTTTGGGATATTTGCAGGTTTTGTCGGGAGCGGAGCATCCTTTGTCAAGGCCGTGGCTCGGCTGCCAATTCCGCGGTCTGTTATTGTTTGGAAATTACAGCAGTTGATCCAATCAGACTCGAATTATTGTTCGAACGTTTCCTCTCGGAAGAAAGAAAAGAACCGCCGGATATCGACATCGACATCGCTTCCGACCGACGTGAGGAAGCGATCCAGTACGTGTATGCAAAGTACGGGCGTGATCACGCGGCAATGGTGTGCAATGTCATCTGTTATCGCCGGCGCTCTGCTGTACGAGAGGTCGCCAAGACGCTGGGACTCTCCCCCAGTGATATTGATAAGCTCGCCAAGTGTCTTGACCATTTTACCAACGACTTGAAAGAAACCGAGGTTCGCTTTGCCGAACAGGGTATCGACCTTAATGATAAGCGAGTGAAGTTGCTTATTGAGCTTTCACGCCGGCTTCAGGGCTTTCCACGACACCTCGGAATTCATTGCGGAGGTATGATTGTCACCAAAACACCGTTAGCGGAGATCGTCCCAGTCGAAAACGCGACGATGCCTAACCGTACGGTGATTCAATGGGACAAAGACGACTCGGCTGATATGGGATTAGTGAAAATTGACTTACTTGGACTGGGGATGTTGACGCTGATTGATCTTGCCTTAAAGCTTGTCCAACAGCACCGGGCAGTGGCTATTGACATAAGTAAGATTTCGTATTCAGATGCCAAGGTCTATGACCTGCTGTGCAGTGCCGACACGCTTGGAGTATTTCAGGTCGAATCGCGTGCACAAATGAACACCCTGCCGAGAATGCGACCGCGATGCTTTTATGACCTGGTAGTAGAAGTGGCAATTATCCGACCCGGCCCGATCCAGGGCAAAATGGTTCACCCCTATTTACGACGCCGTAACGGCGAAGAGCCGATCAGCTACCTGCATCCTACATTAGAGCCGGTGCTTAGGCGCACGTTGGGTATCCCATTATTCCAGGAGCAGGGAATTCGCGTTGCGATGACTGTCGCCGGCTTCACTCCCGCCCAAGCAGATAGCCTTCGGCGTTCGATAGGTCATCGACAATCAAAAGCACGAATCGCCGCTCTCAAAGAGTCTCTTATTGATGGCATGGGGAGAAACGGGATTGACACAACTACTGCAGAGCAGATTTACAATCAACTTGCAGCGTTTGCTGATTTTGGTTTTGCCGAGTCGCACGCAGCATCATTTGCATTACTGGTATATGTCTCGGCATGGCTGAAGGTGTATTATCCGGTTGAATTCTACTGCGCGCTACTAAATGCTCAACCTATGGGTTTCTATACCCCGGCAAGTATTGTCTACGAAGCAATGCGAAAAAATGTAGTGGTGAAGAATGTCTGTATCATTAACAGTTATTGGGATTGCACACTTGAGGGTGATGCGATTCGTCTAGGGTTGAACCATGTGCTAAGTCTAGGTTCTGCAGCCGGAGAGCATATCCTGGCTGAACGTACTCGTGAACTATTTTCCACCCTTAAGGACGTCGTCCAACGAGCCGGATTAGCAAGACATCAAATTGAGCAATTGGCACAGGTAGGAGCATTTGATTGTTTTGGCATTTCACGACGTGAAGCGCTTTGGCAAGTGCTTTCATTGGTGCGGCAAACCGACTATGAACTGGAGCTTGTTTCCGCTGCCACCGGGTCTGAATTGCTGCCACTGATGCGTGCCATTGACGTTGTACACTCCGATATCATTGGACTTTCGCTATCAACCGGCCCGCACCCGATGGCTTTGGTGCGCGATACACTCCGAAAAGAAAATGTCTTGTCGTCGCAAGAGCTTCGGGATGTCCCGGATGGGCGTTCAGTATGCGCCTGCGGTATGGTAGTCATCAGGCAACGACCGTTGACAGCGAAAGGATTTGTTTTCATCACTCTCGAGGATGAAACTGGATTTGCGAATATCGTGGTCAAACCTGATCTCGCCAAGCGATTCCGCAGCGACGTTATCTTTTCAAATGTTCTCTATGTCTGGGGAAAGATAGAACGCAAGGACGGGGTAGTAAATGTTGTCGGCGGGCGTTTTCGCTCTGTGGCAATTGATAGCGACAGTATCAAGTTGAAGTCGCGGGATTTTCATTAGCCTAAGCCACACGCACAATACATTCCGGCGAATCATTGCGAGGCGAATTAACGACCTTCGAAACCTCGTAGACGGATAAGTCAGTTTCAGGGTATGAGCGCAGAAGACCTGCTGCCGACTCATCGTCTCCTTCAAGCCACAAGGATTCTTCACTCTTCGGCAGGATTACCGGCATCCGGTTGTGGACTTGTGCTGCCAGAACACTTGGCTCTGTCGTGATAATAGTAAATGTCGCCAATCTCTTCCCGTCGAAACGCTCCCACGTATCCCATAATCCGGCAAAAGAAAATGGTTCACCTTCCCGGATCGTAAAATACATCGGCGCCTTGAGCTTCTTGGTGGGCAATGAACCGGGCAATTCCTTCCATTCAAAATAGCCGGTCGCTGGTACCAGACAGCGGCGCCTCTTGAATGAAGCCCGGAAACTCGGCTTTTCTCTCACCGTTTCCGCTCGAGCGTTAATGAGCCGGTTTCCGATTGTCTCATCCTTCGACCAGGATGGCACCAGTCCCCAGCGCATTAATTGCATTATCCTCTTGCCATCGTCAACGGCGACGACCGGGCTCTCCTGCATCGGTGCAATATTGTAACGCGGACGAAAGGTGAAGTCCACATCCGTAAAGCCGTACTGCAATAGCAATCGCTCATGTTCAAGCGCTAATGTAAATCGTCCACACATAAATTTCCAAATCAGTATGAAATAGAGGTCAACTTGTCAAAGTGGCCCGAGAGCTTGTCCCGAAATGCTCCGACTACCGATCCTCCGGTGCAATGTGTCTGATCTTCGCCGCAAACTTTGCGTGACTCGCCAAATCAACTTGTCTGTGCTTGACAATCGTGCTCGCCGGGTCCTTCCCGAGGAAATTGTCACTCTTCCAATTCTTCGCCGGCCGAATCGGGCGCGGGACAAAACCACCGCCACAATTGGGGCAGACATTGCTCAAAACAACGTCAGCACACGATGAACAGAATGTGCACTCGTAGCTGCAGATGCGCGCTTCCAAAGAGTCAGCCGGCAGTGATTTATTGCAATGTTCACAGGTTGGCCTAAGTTCCAGCACTTTGTCTCCTTTTTTTCACGATCAGAATTAATTGCGCTAAACCGGAGGTATTCAGAGCCTCTGTCTCTTCGCTTTCACGGTCTGCTACAATTGCGAGTTGATATGGATCTGGCCCGCATCAAACTGCGGTATAATCGCGTCCGCCGTCAATGAAGTGTCCGTATATCCAAATGGCAACAGGGGATTTACCAGTAGATCGATCGCCACATTTGTATCCGGAGCGTTACCAAATGCCCAAAAATGCAAGGTCACGTAGAGGCCATTTCCAGCTCCAACACCAACCGTATCGATAGCGCCTATCTGAATTGTGTCGTGACGAACGTAGAATCGCGTCAAGAAGAAGTCTTCACAACGACTTCCGATAAAGGAAACTGAATCGCAACGCATGACGCTCGACGCGTATCGCAAGGGTAAGCTAAGGGCAGCAATCGGCTTATCATTCTCGAAGTAGACCGGCATACTGAACGTATCTCCCCCGGTAACCACGATATCCTTGGACATATAGACTTTGTTTGTAAGCGGCTTTTCGGGTTCCGTCGAGCTGCCACACCCCGGCAAGAGGTGCGCAACTGCAGTTGCAACAAACACAACAATGCACAGTCTGATTGGAATCCGGCCAAATATATGAGTCATCACTAACAAATACGATGTCGAAGCTGCGTTGTGCAATCACTTTTTTGAACAAGCGACGGCTTCGCGTCGATCCCGCCGAATACGGTTGCAATAGTCTCCTTTTGCGCATATCTTGAGCGCCATGAAGGAGAACCAATGGCATCAATAAAGATATCAGATCGCATCTACTGGGTCGGCGCGAAAGATCCCAGCCTAAGAGTGTTTGATCTTTACGTAAAGACAACTTATGGAACTACTTATAATTCCTATCTAATCACCGGAGACAAAGTAGCACTGATTGACGCCGTAAAAGACGGCTTCGAGGGGCAGTTTTTCGAGGCAATCGCAGAGATCTTACCGATTGAGAAGATCGATTACTTGGTAGTCAACCACAACGAACCTGACCACTCCGGAGCAATTATTGAACTGCTTCGCCGCAATCCGCGAATTCAAATTGTCTGTTCCAAGCCTGCCGTCCCCTTTCTTCGCAACGTCATAAACGACGATGCGCGACCGATCGAAGGCGTCAAGGGCGGCGACAAACTGGATTTGGGCGGAATTTCACTGGAATTCATGACTGCTCCATTTATGCACTGGCCAGACACAATGTTTACGTATTGTCCCGAGCGAAAAGTGCTGTTCCCTTGCGACGGTTATGCAGCGCACTTATGTCCGGATGATTCGATGTATGCAAAGGTTGGCGATCCGGTATTAGAGCACGAAGCTTGGTACTATTACGACTGCATCATGCGCCCCTTCGCACCTTTCTCGCGCAAGGCGTCCGAAGCGGTGCTGCAACGGGAAATTGCCGTCGTGGCGCCGTCGCACGGACCGATTAATGCCGACCAGCCGAAGCATTTCATTCAGAAATATCTGGAATGGACCGCGCCAAAGATTAAGTCTGACAAGAAAGCGCTCGCGATCTTTGTAGCATCGTCCTACGGTAACACCAAAGCCATGGCCGATGCGATCGCAGCAGCGATTCCAAGCGATCGTTTCGATGTCCATCTGGTGGACGCTATGGAAGTCACGCAGGAGCGGGCACGAGATATCATTGAGGCTGCCGACGGAATCCTCTTTGGTACTCCGACCTTTGCGGGGGACGTTGTCAAGCCGATCTGGGATATCGCCCATCTGCTGCCAAGTGTTTCCGCAACTGGCAAGAAAGCTGCCGCATTTGGCTCGTACGGTTGGGGGGGGCAGGCTCCGGAAATCTTAGAAGGTTATCTTGAACAATTGAAGTTGAAGGTGTTTAAGCCCGGCGCCAAGGCGCGCTTGGTTCCGTCTCTCGCGGAGTTGGACGAGTGCCGCGCGTTTGGCAGAGCATTTTCTGAATTTGTCCTGGGATAGCTGAACTTGCTACACTGGCGCCAGAGCCTGTCGTTCTATCGTGATAGCGGATAACACCGAATCGACCAAGAAGTAGCTTTCGGTATGAAATGGCACTAATAACAGAGTTGCCCGTTCAATTTTGAGATCAAGATCCTTCAGGTTTTCTTCATTCCGCTTGAGCTTTGTTCGCGCGAGTATTGCATGCGCAAGCACTGCGGCTTCGCGCAGACCAACATTAGTGGGAGCAATTTCACACTCAATTTGGTTATCACCCTTGAATTCTATATGTGCTACTGATGCCGACATACGTGACGAAAGTCGGTACATTGCTTCAAAGTTCTTCATTCGGAACGCCGGTACGGCAAGCTGCAGTGCTCCTCCACCAACTTGATGGCACTCCAGCCGCCAAAACGGCATGAGCATGCTTCTGGTCCTACATCCGTTAGCCGCAATTACAACCTGCCGGTCAAAAGCATTGTTTGTTTCGAGTACGGTCATTGAGCCACAATTGCGACAGTAGTACAGTATCGAGTTTTGTGTTGGCAAATCATCGCCGCAATTAGTACAGCGATGAAGCTCAACTCCGAGAGTTCCAAAATTCGGACGGTCAGCAGATATCATTTGCCCGTCAGTAGACTCCACAACAGCTTCACCCACTACACGCGCCGCGACCGCATCTACGACGTAGCTCATCGCCTTTCCGCGCTCCATGAACGTAGCCGTGAAATATGGAAAGTACACAAGCGCTGCCTTGAGTCCGAAGAGCCGAGTAGCATTGCGAGCGTTTGTCTGATTCCCGATGTCTGATAGTTTCTGGGCTCCCTTTTCTGCTTGTGAGAATGCGTGAGTCACGGTCGTCTCGACCGACTTGATTGCGAATTCGTTGTTATCTGCCAGTCCTTCGAATGGACGCATTCGGATGTATTCTGTCCGTAATCCCAGCGAATATGGAAACAGTTCGGAAGCCGGAGATGCTGATATCGTCACCAGGTGGGGAGTCAAGGAGATTTCCTGCTTCACCTCTTCGACCTGTTCGTACTCCTTGGCGTTGCCGTACTCCGTCACCTCTCGACGCACTTCCAGTTTGTGACGCAATCGCAGAATCAGCGAATCAAACTTCCAGTATGGTTGACAAACTCCCGCGATGGAGATATCTGGCGGGGAGAGGGCTCGATTGTTCTCCTTGAGAAAACGGTCAAGATACGGTCTCACCTGCATCGCACTCAATTTGGACCGGATAACGAAGGCAGGCGGCAGATCAGGCATCGAGATCCTCAATGCCGAGGAGCAGTGCTTACAGCGAACCGTGGCGAAGTCTTCCTGCAGACTTAATTCGCCGCCACAACCTGGGCAACTGACATCTATGCCAAAGCCCGTCCGAATTGAATCAGAGTTAACCATTGCCTACTGACTTGCCGCACGACCCACAGTACTTCGAGCCGGCAATCAGATCGCTCTGACAGTGCGGACAGACTGCCTTAGCGCCAAGATTCACGCCGCAATGCAGGCAGAATTTGGCTTCGGAAGGCAATTCAGCCCGGCACCCGGGACAGACATTCTGGGTAAACATGGCGTGACCGCAGCGATAACAATATCGCGACTGCTCGGGTGTATCGGTGTGGCATTTGGGACAAGTCACCGTCGCAATCGGCTGACTGCGCAATTCCTGCTGTTCAGGTGAAAACGCCTTGGCGAGCATTGTTGGCATCATAACTCCGACGCCGGCAGCCATACCAATTGTATTTCCTGTTGCACCAGCCACTCCTGAACCGGAAAGCCCGCGCGCCATCTCGTACTTGAGGAACTTGTCGAGATCTCCAATCGCCTCCATGCCTGACCGCTGATCGATTAACTTGGAGACCTCTTCCGGTGGCGTGATAGACGCAATGTAGAAATCAATCAATTCAAGCCCGTACTTGTCAAATTCATTCGCCACGATGGATTTGAATTCTTGAGCCAATTCACTGTAATCACGTGGCAGGTCAATTATCGAATCCAGCTTCTCGCCCAGCATGTCGTTCATACGAGCGATAATGACATCGCGCAGATAGCTCTGTATGTCGTCAGTTGTAAATCGCGACTGCCGACCGACAATCGAATTCAAGAAAAGCATCGGTTGCGAAACGCGGAATGTGAATGCCCCATGCCCGCGAAGCCGGATGAGTCCGAGCTTGCTGTCACGGAACGTCACCGGATGACGCGTCCCCCACTTGAGATTGGTGAAAGTCTTTAGGTTAATGAAGTAGACTTCAGCCCGAAATGGCGACTCGAATCCCCACGGCAATGAAAGCAGCCGCGTCAGGATCGGAATATTGAGGGTCGTCAGCGTGTGGCGGCCAACGGTAAAAGAGTCACAAGCATGGCCGTCCTTGAAAAAGACG
>CAUJJY010000377.1 GCA_963205155.1 Candidatus Zixiibacteriota bacterium
CATCGTTGCAGTCACAGCAGTCAAACCAGCCGCTTGACCGGCTGCGGTTTGGTTTCCAGCCACTACCACCGCGTATTTCAGCGAGTCGTTGGTAGCGCCATTAATGGTCTTACCTTTTGCAAGGACAAGAGCCATGCTCAAGTCTTCGAATGCACCGCTCGGATACGTGAAGGCAGCCGGGGTCTGGTACTGGCCGGCGGTCAACAACTGCATCCTGTTCCAAAGCGAATCATTCTCCCAGCCTACTTCCGGATAGATGTAGATCGGGTTGGAAACGACGAAACCGCCGACAATCGGGTCACCGCCGCTCACTTGAGCGCCAAGTGCGCCGAAGCGAACTTCGTTGTCAGTCGGTGGGGTGGCATCGTAACCCTGCTGGAAGAGCATCTGCTTGGCGGCAGTGGCTCCGGCGCGGTTGTCTGAACCGGAGTCAGCAGGCACATCCCAGTCGGCGTAGTAACCGACGGTAAGATTGCTGATGGTGCCGGCCGGACCATTCGGTCCCTTCTTCAGGGTGAAGATGAGAGCGTAGAAGTTGCAAGTGCCCGGATTCTTCGGGGCATAGTAATCGGATCTGAACTGGATGGTCGAGTCGCGGTTGTAACCAAGACCACTGGCGAATCTGAAGTTCGGATACGTCGTTGAGTCATAGGTTGTGTTGCTCGCGGCATACAGGAATCCGTACGGATTCGTGACGGTCGGAAGACCGGCAGAACCGGCGCCACCAAAGGTCGAATAGGTCAAGTTGGTTGCGCTGTTACCAAGAATCAGGAAACCGTCATACAGATAGTCGCTGGCATCAGCAAAATAGCTGAATCTCTTGCCGTCGACATTGTCGCCGATTTCAGAAGCCTGGTTAACGTTGATACGGTTGCAGGAGGTGCGAATGTCGACATCCTGCGGCAGATAGAAGTTGGTGAAGTTATACAGGTCCACCGGAATCACGATGGACTTAGTGCCGGAATCATAAGTGAACGTGACGTTGGCTTGGTAGAGACCCTGGGTACCCGGGCCAGTTGCACGAAGACCAATGTTCTCCGTGTTCGGCGAACCGACTGGAACTGTTCCTACCGGAGCCGGACCCTGCGTACCACCGAATGCCAACCATCCCGACCCGCTGATATAGCTGATCGCTGACGTGTGCGGCGACGGAATGTTGCCGAGGTTGGTCAGGAGAACAGCCGTATCCTTGATACCGGCCGGAGCCGTATGGAACGGATAGCGAATTTCGGACGGAGCCGCAGAAAGCGACTGGAAGGTCACCATGTTGAAGCAACCAAGCGACATCGCCTTAACCGGATTGTCAGTCGAAGTGCCTTGAGCGTTAACGCCGACACCGGCATCGCGGTCCTCAAGGAAGAGGATGCGCAATGAGTCGGTAACATGCTCGATCGCACCGAGGTTCATTTCGGAACGGCACGCACCAGCGGCGCAATTGTAGGAAGGACCAGCGGCTCTGGTATTGGTCAGGTTGGAGTCAGGACCCCAAGTCAAACCGGCGGTCGAAGAAGCTTTGGCGAACAGATCATAGTTGGCAAATCCACCAGTCGAGCAGTCGCGATAAACTTCAACGTTGTTCGCGTCTGTCTCGTTAAGGCTCTTCGAAAAGATAGCGTAGAGCTTGCCCGCACATTCGGCCAAGCTAACCTTGGTAACGTTGCTGCTCTGCGCAAGGCAAGTGGCCGTAGCGCCGGAACTTTCAGTTACCACAGTCGAAATGTTGGAGCACTTGTCCCAATGGCGAATTCTGCCCGGGAAGTAGTAAATCAGGTTATCTAACGTGTCAGATGCCCAACGGCTCTGGAACAGAACATGGAGGCAACCGTCGGCGGCATAGAGTCCGGAGGTTTCCCATCCACGCTCAAATGCTACGACAGTATTGAACAACGGGTCAGGAGCATTTCCGAAATTGAAAATCGTCGTAACCGGACCCCAGGTTACGCCCAGGTTGGTTGACTCACGATAGACAACGTTTTCGTTAATTCCAATTGTGTCCGGAGCGGAAGTCCAACTGCGTGGTCTGGTGTAAACGATCGCGACCCGCTGATCGGCTTGATCAGGATGAGCAATCACTGTACCAGTGAGTCCCGAAACGGAATCAATGAAAGCGCCAGTCGGGGAGGCTGTCGGCTGGAAGCTGTTAGCCTGCGAACGCCAGTAGATCAGCGACTGTATGCCCGTCAAGTCTGAAGCAGCATTAATCGGCGATTCGTGAGCGATGACGTGGGCAAACCAGTCACCGTCAGCTTCACGGTCGGCGGCAATACGCGGCCAAATGTAGTTGCTGGTTTCGTTGTTACCAGTGAAGACCGGCGACGAATCAGGATAAACGGATGATTCGGCGAATGAAGCTCCTCCGCAAGAGATGTCCTGACCGGCAAAAGTACCGCCACCGGCAACGCGATGCCAGACAGCGAGAGGCAAGCCGGCACCGTTAACAGTGAGATCGGGGAAACCACCGCCGGCGGGTGAACCGACTCCAGTGGTGATAGCGCCACCGGGAATGTAAGACGCTACGGCGATGAAACGCGAAGCGGCAGGCTGAAGGTCAGCCCAAACTGCGTGAACGTTACCGGAACAACCGATAGCGATCTGGCGCATTGAGCTTTGATTCGAAGGAATATCATACTGGGTAGTGGCACCAAGGTCAACGACGCCGTTGACAGCTTGGAAACCAAGCGACTGTGTATAAGAGGTGGTCGGCTTGCTGCCGGCTACCACTTGAGCATATGGATCATCAGCACCGCCAGCCGGGGCGGGCTTGACGGCTTGCGCAGTAGCGACTTCATTAACAGCCGGGTTTGAGGCCACATTGGCCTTGGCTGCGAATGTCGGCGCACTAAGCAGCGACAGAGCGAAAATTGTCAGCATCAAAAGAGTCGAGAGTCTTCTCGTCATCTTCTTGCTCCTTTCAGAGTGAAAGATCGTTGCAACTAATAAAAGTAAAAACCGTGTCGTGTCTAAGAATGGAAGATTCTTGCCTGCCGGGCTACCACCTCCTCAATCCAATTTCGTCCTATGCTAAGGAGTAAAGCGTTTCAGGACTCAAAGTCATTTCCTATTTTGCGTCTATGCAGCAAAGGCTTATTGACACTAACGCACTCCGACTAAGCAAAACACTTAGGTGGAGTCGCATGGACTGTCAACGAACTGCGTTATGTGAGGCTTGGACGCAGTTCTTGAACCAGACAGGGAGTCAGTGTCGAATGATACGTATTCCCAGTAACCAATATAAAGATTCGAGCCTTATTTTGGCAATAGCAAACTTGGTATTTTGCAAGCATTTCATCGGGCTAAGTTGGTCTACGTTAATATCTTTTGGCAAAATTGTATCACTGCGCATTTGCGCTCTAGAGTATCCAATGCAGAGATAGGACGACTAATGCCGACGATTCATCAAGTTTAATGGTACTAATTTTCAAAAATCACTCTGTAATGGGGATATTTTGACTCTTGATGATATACCATATCTAATGAGAGGCAAATCTCCGCAAAAAGCAGTAACATATTTATCTGAAACGACTTACGTGTGACATATTGATTGTTGTGCCGTCTATATTGAGAAAAAATTCACAAGAATTCATATTTTTCGCGTGACAATGTCGATGTATTTGAATAGGTTTGTGTCAGGAGTTTCCCATGAGGGACACGACTTGTGTTGAAGGCAAAGAGACTCTACCATTCGGGTCCAAATTTCCAGAGATGCCCGACTCTTGGTCTTCGAATCCGAGAACGAAGCTCAAGGACAATAAAGTATGAGTGCTTCCGAATCTGCTGCAAAATCAAAGTTTGTTCTGCGAACTAATCAAATTCAGGCTCTAATCGACTTTCTGCGCGAGCGCGGTTACCGTACTGCCGGACCAACGATTCGCGACTGCGCCGTCATCTATGATGAAATCAACAATGCCGAGCAAATTCCGTTGGGTGTCGCCGACGAACAGGAAGCGGGATTCTATCGCGTCAAGAAACGCAAGGAAGCCGGCTACTTCAGTTATGTGGTGGGCGCTCATAGCTGGAAGAAATTCCTGAATCCCCCGCGCTTTACACTTTGGAAAGCCAAAATGGACAACGGTGAAATGAGCCTGGTGGTGGATGAGCCCCAGGCAGTTCCGCATTATGCCTTCATCGGCGTTCGCCCTTGCGAGATCGCGGCCATTGCGGTTCAGGATCGCGTTTATCTGGACGGTCCGTATGTAGACAACCTTTATAAGGAGCGGCGGAGCGCGATTGCGATTATTGCTGTCAATTGTGCGCATCCCGGCGGGACCTGTTTTTGTGTCTCGATGGACACTGGTCCCGAAGCGAAATCCGGTTTCGATCTCGCGCTCACCGAAATTCAAGAAACCAATCGTCATCTGTTCGTCGCGACCACCGGTTCCGATCTGGGAGTGGAGATCGCTAAGGCGCTGAAACTGGAGCCGGCTACTCCAGATGATATTGCTGATGAAGCGGCGACGATCAAACGGGCGGCCGGCAAGATGGGCCGGAAGATTGACACCAGTCACATCAATGAACTGCTCCAGCGCAACGAAGACCACCCGCGCTGGAACCATGTCGGTGATCGCTGCCTCAATTGTGCTAACTGCACGATGGTTTGCCCGACTTGCTTCTGCATGACGGTCGAGGATACCACCGACATCACCGGCAAGACGGCCGAGCGCTCGCGCCGTTGGGATTCCTGTTTCACTATCGAGTTTTCCCATATCCACGGCGGCGCTGTGCGCACCTCTGCGTCGGCGCGCTACCGCCACTGGATGACGCATAAACTGGCATCGTGGCAGGATCAGTTCGGAGTTTCCGGCTGTGTCGGCTGCGGCCGTTGTATTACCTGGTGCCCGGTGGGTATTGATATCACCGAAGAGGCGGCGGCGATTCGGGCATCTTCGCGAGGCGAATGAAATTATTCTCTGTGTGAATAGGAGAAGTCACAATGGAAACACTTGAACCGATTCTTGCCGAGCATCCTTTTATCAAGGGACTCAAGCCGGAACACATCCAATTGATGGTAGGCTGTTCGCGCAATGTGAAATTCGAAGCCGGGGAGTTTATCCTGCGCGAGGGCTACGAGGCGAACGAATTCTACATCATTCGCCATGGGCAGGTGAATCTGGAAATCCACAGTCCCAAACGGCACGCGGTGACGATTCACACTTGCCGGGAAGGCGACGTTTTAGGCTGGTCGTGGTTGTTCCCGCCATACCTGTGGCATTTCGATGCCCGAGCGATGGAATTGACGCGGGCGATCGCGCTTGACGCCAAATGTCTGCGCGGGAAATGCGAAAAGGACCCGAGCCTCGGTTATGAACTGGCCAAGCGGCTGGCGCATGTGATTGAGCACCGGCTGCAGGGAGCTACATTGCAGTTACTGGATTTATATAGCAGTACCGACTGAAAGGTTTCTTGATATGAAGACGACAGTTGCCGGCCCGATGGTTCCGACCATGGCGCGAGTCAATCGGGTTCGGAAGGAGACGCACGACACCTTCACGCTGGAATTGCATCCGGCTTACGGACAAGAGATTCACCACTTTGCCGCCGGGCAATTCAATATGCTCTATGTTTTTGGCTTCGGCGAAGTAGCGATTTCGATTTCGGGCGATCCGACAAATCCCAAACCACTGATTCACACGACACGTGCGGTTGGAAACGTCACGAAGGCAATGGCGAAGCTGAAGACCGGCGACATGATCGGTGTGCGCGGTCCGTTTGGTTCCGCCTGGCCGGTCAAGCACGCCGAAGGGGACGATGTTGTCCTGGTTGCCGGCGGTATTGGCTTGGCGCCATTGCGTCCGGTGATTTATGAAATTCTCGCCAATCGCCGGAAGTACGGAAAACTGATTCTGCTATACGGCACCCGCACGCCTTCCGACATCCTCTATCGCAAGGAGTTGGAGAGCTGGCGCTCGCGGCTCGATATGGAAGTTTATGTCACAGTGGACCGTTCCTCGGTCAACTGGCAGGGCAATGTCGGTGTCGTGACGACGCTGATCCCCAAGGCGGGCTTTGACCCCCAGCAAACCACCGCGATGATCTGCGGGCCGGAGATCATGATGCGTTATGTCGCGCTCGAATTGCAGAAGCGCGGCGTGCCGATGAGCAGTGTCTTCGCGTCGATGGAACGCAACATGAAATGCGGAATCGGCCTCTGCGGGCACTGCCAGATGGGACCGACATTCATCTGCAAGGACGGCCCGGTCTATCCCTACGACAAGATTCGCGAACTGCTGCTGAAGAGGGAGATATAGTTATGGCAACGCGTCCCAAACCCAAAGTAGCGGTCTGGAAGTTTGCATCCTGTGATGGCTGTCAGTTGAGCCTGCTCGACTGCGAAGATGAATTGCTCGCCGTCCTCGGCGAGATTGAATTGGCTTACTTTCCCGAAGCGACCCGCATGGTCGTGAAGGGACCTTATGATATCTCGTTGGTGGAGGGTTCAATCACTTCACCGCATGATGCCGAGCGCATTCACAAAGTACGCCGCGCATCGAAGAAGCTGGTCACCATTGGAGCCTGCGCAACCGCCGGGGGGATTCAGGCACTGCGCAATTTTGCGGATGTGAAGGAGTATACTTCAATTGTCTATGCTTCGCCGCAATACATCGAGACCTTGAGCCACTCGACACCGATTCAGAATCACGTATTCGTCGATTTTGAATTGCGCGGCTGTCCGATCAACAAGGCGCAGCTTCTCGAAGTTGTCAGCGCGTTTCTTCATGGCCGCAAACCGGTCACGCCACCGCATGCGGTTTGTCTTGCCTGCAAACTCAACGGCACGCCTTGCACGATGGTTGCACACGGCACACCCTGCCTGGGTCCGGTAACGCACACCGGCTGCGGCGCCATTTGCCCCGCTTTTCATCGCGGATGTTATGGCTGCTTTGGTCCGAAAGAGACTCCAAACACCACCTCGCTTAGCAATCAATGGGAGAAACTTGGCGTCGACAGCGCAACCTTGATGCGCGCTTTCCGCAGTTTCAACGCCTATGCCGAGCCGTTCCGAAAGGAGAGTGAAGCCCATGAAAGGAAGTAGAACCATCAAGGTTGACTACCTCGCTCGCGTTGAAGGCGAAGGCTCTCTGTTAGTGAAAATTGCCGATGATCGGGTTACCGATCTGAAGTTCAAGATATTCGAACCGCCGCGCTTTTTCGAAGCTTTCCTGCGCGGCCACGATTTCCGGGAAGCGCCGGACATTGCCGCCCGTATTTGCGGTATTTGTCCGATTGCCTATCAAATGAGCGCTGTTCACGCGATGGAAGACATCTGCGGAGTCAACATCGAGGGCCAATTGCGTGAACTGCGCCGTTTAATCTACTGCGGCGAGTGGATCGAAAGCCACGTCCTGCACGTTTTCATGCTGCATGCGCCCGACTTTTTGGGATATGAAGACGCCATTCAAATGGCGAAAGACTATCCCGATGTCGTGAAGAAGGCTCTGGCTCTCAAGAAAATCGGTAACGACCTGATGACGCTGGTCGGTGGCAGAGAGATTCATCCGATCAACGTTCGTGTCGGCGGTTTTTACCGCGCTCCGGAGAAGGCTGAATTTGCGGCAATCACCGAGCGACTCAAATGGGCGCATGATTCCGCTCTCGAAATGATCAAATTGGTTTCGACTTTTGAATTTCCCGAATTCGAACGGGATTAAGAGTTTGTTTCACTGCG
>CAUJJY010000378.1 GCA_963205155.1 Candidatus Zixiibacteriota bacterium
CAAGCGCATGGGCAATCGACTTTCCAAGCGAGGTCTTGCCCACCCCGGGAGGACCGACAAGGCAGAGGATCGGACCTTTCACGTTCTTTGAGAGCTGCAATACTGCCAGATGTTGCAGGATACGTTTCTTTGCCTTTTCCAGACCGAAATGTTCGCCATCGAGAATCGCTTCAACGGCGCCGAAGTCGGATCTATCTTCGGTTCTCTCGTTCCACGGCATCGCCAGGATCCACTCAAGGTAGTTCCTGATGACATTCGCTTCCGCCGACGATGCGTGCATGCGGCTCAAACGGTTAACTTCTTCAAGGGACTTTTTTTGGACCTCGGCCGGCAACCCCAGCTTCTTGATCTTCTCTTCGTAGTCAGTGACATCAGCCGAGTCATCAAACTGCCCGAGTTCTTCCTTAATGACTTTCAATTGGTGCTGAAGATAAAATTCGCGTTGAGTCTTGTTCAAAGACTCCCGCACACCAGTGTCAATTTCCTGCTCGAGCTTGAGGATTTCGATTTCAGAGGTGAGGTTCTTTGCCAGCAATTCCAGTCGTCGCGTGACAGAAACGGTTTCCAGCATTTTCTGCCGGACTTCGATCGGAAGCAATAGGTGAGCGGCGATGACATCAGCCAACTTGCCCGGGTCGCCGACTTCGGTAGTGTAGGAAAGTATCTCATCAGGTAATCGACGATTCAGATTTACATATTCGGTGAAGGAAGTAGTCACAGTTCGCGCCAGAGCCTCGATACGCAGATCGTCTTTTTCAATGACGTCACCGACTACCTTGACAAAAGCGCCGATATATCCATCGTTTGAGGTTAGCCGCTTAACACTGGCACGGCCGATGCCTTCCATCAGAACCTTCATGGTGCCGTTGGAGAGCTTCATGACTTGGAGTACTCGCGAGATGGTACCGAAGGTATATAGATCGGATGCGGATGGAATTTCCGTTTCCTTGTCGCGCTGTGCAAGAAGCAGTATCTGTTTGTCGCGCACCATCGCTTCCTGAAGGGCATCAACCGAGAACTGCCGTCCGACAATCATCGGATACACCATATACGGAAAGACAATCGTGTCCCGCACCGGCAACACCGGCAAGAACTCCTTGATGGTCAGTTTTTCAGTACCGTATTGATAAATCATGGGCTTGGTCAGGCGCTTTGCTTGCCTGACTTGGACGACCGCTCGATAATCGGCGGTGCTCCGGCAGAGATCGTCTCGTCAGTGATCACGATCTTGGCAACATTACGATAAGACGGTGCTTCGTACATAATGTCGAGCATCTTCTCTTCGAAGATCGAGCGTAGCGCCCTGGCACCGGTCTTGCGCTTGCGGGCGATCTTAACGATCGCTTTGAGCGCTTCCGCTGTGAATTCCAGTTCGATACTTTCGAGTTGGAACATCTTGATGTACTGCTTAGTCAGACAGTTCTTCGGTTCAGTGAGAATCTGCAGCATCGCGTCATCTGAAAGTTCATCCAGGACGGTCACAACCGGCAGGCGCCCGATCAATTCGGGGATCAGACCATATTCCAACAGGTCTTCGGTCTCCACCATATGCAGCAAGGCGCTGGTATCATCAATGCTCACTTCGCTGCGGTCAACTTTGAATCCGACCTGTTGCTTACCGACGCGACGGGCAATGATCTTCTCGAGACCATCGAAAGCGCCGCCGCAAATGAAGAGAATATTCTTGGTGTCGATCTGCACGAACGGTTGTTCCGGATGTTTCCGCCCGCCCTTGGGCGGAATGTTCGATACAGTCCCTTCGAGCATTTTCAACAGGCCCTGCTGGACGCCTTCACCTGACACATCGCGGGTGATCGAAGGATTAGCAGACTTGCGTGCGATCTTGTCAATTTCGTCGACAAAGATGATGCCGACTTCGGTACGCGCTTTGTCGTAATCGGCTGATTGATACAGGCGAACCAGAATGTTCTCGACATCTTCACCGACATAGCCGGCTTCGGTCAAAACTGTTGCATCGGCGATGCTGAACGGCACCGATAACATCCGTGCCAGAGTCTGCGCCAGAAGTGTTTTGCCGGTTCCGGTCGGGCCGAGCATGAGAATATTGGACTTCTCCATCTCGGCTTCGCCGACTTCGGACTGATTGAAAATGCGCTGGTAGTGATTATAGACGGCGACCGAAAGAGTCTTTTTGGCGCGATCCTGCCCAATAACATATTGATCGAGAAATGCCCTGATTTCTTTGGGTTTATAGATCTTGACCGGACGCTGTACCGATTTGCCACTCGGTATGTCATCGATCATTTCATGCGTCATCGCGATGCATTCATCGCAGATGAATGCATCGTGTCCGGAGAAAAGCTTCCGGACACTATAAGCATCCTTACGGCAGAATGAACAGCGCTCGACGCTCTTGGCGCCATTAGTCATTGTTGTGTCCCGAGGCCGCCGTGCGGCTAAGCCTTCTTAACGTAAAGTTCATCGATGATACCGTAACTCTTCGCTTCTTCGGAAGACATGAAGTAGTTGCGGTCGGTATCGGCGAGGATTTTCTCCAGAGGTTGTCCAGTGTGTTTTGACAACAATTCGGAAAGCCGCTGCTTGTGTTGGACGGCCTCCTTGACCTGAATTTCCAAATCAGTCACTTGTCCCTGTGCGCCACCAAGCGGCTGATGGATCATAATGCGCGAATGGGGAAGGGCTGCGCGTTTTCCGGTCTCGCCGGCAGCGAGCAGAAAAGCGCCCATGGAGGCAGCCAAACCCATACACAAGGTCGATACCTTCGGCTTGATGAACTGCATGGTGTCGTAAATGGCCAGGCCGGAAGTGACGACGCCACCCGGCGAATTGATGTATAGAAAGATGTCTTTGTTGGCATCTTCAGCCTCAAGGAAAAGCATCTGGGCGATTACCAGATTTGCGACGTTGTCGTCAATCGGGGTGCCGAGGAAGATGATGCGGTCCTTGAGCAGGCGCGAATAAATGTCGTAGGCGCGTTCGCCGCGGCCGGTTTGCTCGACAACAATCGGAATCAGTTGGTTTCTCAAAGTAATTTCCTCCTTGAAGTCACTATCACGGCTGGATCAGCGAGTCGACAACCGTCTCAACTGTCGAGCCGGCGATAATGAAGTCAATAACCTTATTTTCCAGTATCGTTTCCTTAAGGTCGGCAATTCGACGATTTTCCGTAATCGTCTTGCGCGCCTCCTCCAGCGTCATCTTATAATTATCGGCAAAGCGCTGGAGCCAGGTATCGATATCCGATTGTTCTACGCGGATATTCTCTTTTTCGGCAATATCATGGAACAACAAATCCCAACGAATTTGCCGAATTCCGACCGCCCGATACTGCTCGCGGACTTCCGCTTCATCAATCGGCTCCTTGGAATTCTTACGCATATCCTCAATCAACCGTTCAAGGTATCGTTCAACCATCGCTTCCGGCAGTTCAAAGCGGTTCTTGTCAATGACTTCCTTGATGGTCTCCTCGCGCAGAGAATCGTGTGCCTCTTTGGACTTACGCGTCTGAATGTCCGATTTCAATTTCGTCTTAAACTCTTCAATGGTCGTAATGGACTCATCAAATTGCTTGAAGAACTCGGCGTTTAGTTCGACTAAGTTGAGGTGTTTGACCGATTTCAGCGTGACTTTGAAGCGAATCGTGCTGCCGGCAAATCTCTTGTCGAAATGCTCTGCCGGGTAGACGATCTCAATTTCTGTTTCCGCTCCGGCATCAAGACCGGCAATCTGCTTGGCGAATTGGCTGGCAACGTCGCCATCAACCAGCTCCAGTTGTACATTTTCAAACTTCTTGGTGCCTAAGTTGCCGGCGCTGTCGCTAATCACTTCGAGGTCGGCGAGAACAAAGTCGCCCTTTTGCGCCGGGCGTTCAACCGCCTCCAGTGAGGAGTTTTTCCGCTGAACATACTCCAGCAAGTCGTTGACTTCAGAATCCTTGACGGTGTCATCCGGCTTCTTCAACGAGAATCCCGAGTATTTTTCGAGAGTGATTTCCGGACGAATTTCGAATTCGGCGGTATAGGTAAGCGCCTTGCCTTCTTCGAAGTCGACATCAAGGATCTTCGGGTAATCCACCGGGGTTACACCCGACTGCGCGATGGCATCGCGGTATGATTCGTCCATCAGATCTTCGAGGACATCACGCGCGGCCGCCGCTCCATAACGGGCTCTGATCGTCGTTAAGGGAGCTTTTCCCTTGCGAAATCCCGGAAGTTCGATGTCGTGTTTGAGCTTGCGGTAGACCGCATCAAACTTCTCCTGAACGACATCCTGGGTAACAGTAATTTTGAGGGTGCGTTTGCATTTCTCCCCCTGAACGAGTTCAAAATTTACGGGCAAGACGAATCCTTTCTTGCGATAAGTATGGTGCGAACGGGGGGACTCGAACCCCCACGGTTATTCACCACTAGATCCTTAGTCTAGCGCGTATACCAATTCCGCCACGAACGCACGTAGTCTGGGCTGTAGATCGACTCTATCGAGACGGAGTTGCCTGAATAGGTAGGACACTTCCGTTTTCGAAGCCAATTTGCGAAAGGGGGGACTCGAACCCCCACGGCCGAAACCACCAGATCCAAAGTCTGGCGCGTCTACCAGTTCCGCCACTCTCGCTTATGCGACAAGCCGGGGAAGAATTGTAAACACTACTCCATAACCGACTTGACGAGCGCTCTAATGTATACGTCGACCCCATGAGTGTCAAGCGAATAGTAGACGCCGAAGCTGATGAACATCGCGCCACAACGCCTTATGTGATCAATTGTTAGCCGCAAATTGCCCACCCGAAAAAAACCTTGAAATTCGCGGCAGAATTCGTATAATGTTCGCTCTCCAATGTGGGAGAAGCCAAGACTTGCGACTTACGGCGCTATCGTCTAGTGGTTAGGACGGGTGGTTCTCAGCCATCAAACCGGGGTTCGACTCCCCGTAGCGCTACCATATATTCTCCAAATGGCTCGGTTTCATTACGGAGCCATTGTTGTTTGTGTCGCAGTTCAAAATAGTTTCCGGGCTGTCGATGTAGATGGTATGCCGGGTCAGTGGTTGGCCGGGCGTACAGAAGATGAAACCGGAGAAACAGTGGCGCTGGTGTTACCCGATTCGCTCATCTATTCGCTCAAGAGACTTTCCGCCCTGCGTTTCGCCGGAATCTCTCCGGCTTCGCGATGGGGCGCTGCGCAACTGAAGAAATACCAGTTCCTCCTGGAATCGCAGTGGTGGAGCAAAGACCAGCTCCAGAGCTACCAGTGGCAGCTGCTGCGAAATCTGCTTAATCACGCCTACAATAACACGGAGTTCTATCGGAAGCGATTCGATAGCCTCGGTGCCCATCCCAGCGATGTCAAGTCGCTCGACGATTTTCGCAAGCTGCCGTATGTGACGAAAGATGATGTCCGCAATTCACTCACCGCGATGCAAGCCAGGAATTGTGATCAGTTCCAGCCGGTCGAAATCCGCACCGGCGGATCCACCGGTGCGCCGCTCCATATGTTCAAGAGCCGAAATGCCGAGCACATGCGAGTAGCGGTCTCGTGGCGAACGCTTAAGTTCGGCGGAGTCGATTTCGATACTCGCAAGGTCATGATCAACCACTCGGATTCTCCCGCGCACCGCCAATGGCATGTCGATTTCCTCCGGCAGCTCCTGCTGTTTTACACAGCGCAAACGAACGATCGTACGATGTCGATGTTGCTGAAACTTTCCGGGAAATTCAAGGCGGAGTCGATGATCGCATCAATCGGATTCGTGCGGGTCCTTGGGGACTTCGCCGAGAGAGAGAAAATCCGGCTGCGTCATCTCAAAACCATATTCGTAATCGGTGAGGCGGTCTCACAACAGGATCGGTTGATGGTTGAACAGCGCCTTGGCTGCCGGCTCTTTGATGCCTACGGGATGCGCGAAAACGCCGTGTCGGCCAGCGAATGCGAATATGGAAGCATGCATATCAATTCCGAGTTCACATTGATGGAATTTGAAAACTCCGGCGGTGTCGCACCGGCCGGGCAGAGCGCTAAAATCATCGGAACCAATCTCCACAACTTCGCCGTTCCGCTGATCCGCTACAACACCGAAGACCTGGGACAACTCTGCAAGGATGGGTGCTCGTGCGGCCGCAACCTGCCGGTGATGAAGATCGAAGGCGGCAGGAGCCGGGACTTCATTAAGACGAAGAGCGGATATGTCTTTGTCACCTGGCATCTGGCGCAGTTAATCGACAAGAACATGGGGGTCGCCAAGATGCAACTCCATCAGACGGACACTTCGCGGGTGATTGTCCGTATCGTCAAACGCGAGAGTTTCACAGATGCCGATGAGTCGGCAATCATGGCGCGGCTCCGCGACTTAACACGCGGCGAAGTCGACTTGCAGGTGCAGTATGTTGACGACATTCCCCGCACCCGACTGGGGAAATTTCGTTTCGTCAAATCCGATCTGGCGGAATCGCAAAGCGATGATTGATCCCCCGTCCCGCCTTTAGTTCTCTAACCGCGCAAATAAGAAGCCGCACCCGACCGAAGTCAGGTGCGGCTTTCTGTATGATTCATCTGACGTGACTAATCACATCAGAGTGTCATCATGATTACGGACAGAACGGAGCCGGTCCGCCGCCGAAGATGAAGTTGATGATGTACACAGCGTCGGAAATATTGATACTTCCGGTACCGTTAGCATCACCAAGGCACGGCTGGGCTGGTGCAGCACCGCCGGCGAAGATGTAGTTAATGATGAACACCGCGTCCGAAATATTGATCGAACCGGTATTGTTAGCATCACCGCACAAGCAATTGGCACAAGCGGGCGAACCTGCATAGACGTGACCGCACAACCAAGCTCTGGCTCTGTCGAGTTGGTTCTGGAAATTG
>CAUJJY010000379.1 GCA_963205155.1 Candidatus Zixiibacteriota bacterium
AACACCTGAATTGGAACACGATTTCCTGGTCACGGAAACGGCGGCGGACTTGTTCCGCATGCAGGGATATTTCGACAAGGCTAAGTTGATCTACCTGCGATTACTCAAGGAAGCGCCGGGCGATCAACACCTGCACGACAAACTCAAACTTTGTGGATAAGGACAACATGCAAGTTAGAATTAAGAAACTGCAAGGAATCATCAAGGGACTCAACCTCGATTGCCTATTGCTGACCGAGCTGTCGCAAGTGCGCTATTTATGCGGGTACACCGGTTCAAATGGTGTGCTGGTAGTATTCGCTCACGAGGCGCACTTCATTACCGACTTCCGCTACAAAGCCCAGGTCGGCAAAGAAGTTAAGGGCGCGAAAATCATGATCGCCCAGCGCGACCTCTATACCGAACTGCCAAAGATCAAGCCGCTCAATGCGAAGAACCTTCGTGTGGGCTACCTTGAAGCTTACATGGCGGTTAAGAACCTCAATATGCTCAAGGCGCTTTTGCCGGCTGCTTTGTTCGCGCCGACGACCTTCATTGTCGAATCTCTGGCATCGATCAAGGACAATGACGAGGTCAAAAACATTCAAAAGGCGGTAGATATTGCGGATGTCGCGTTTGCGCGCATTCTGCAAATTATTAAACCGGGTATCAGCGAATCCGAAGTCGCGGCCGAGCTGGAGTATCAAATGAAGATGCTCGGCTCGGAGGATCCGTCATTCGAGACGATTATCGCCTCCGGTTACCGCTCGGCGTTGCCGCATGGACGCGCCTCCTACAAAGTCATCAAGAAGGGGGATTTTGTAACATTGGATTTCGGCGCGATTTACGCCGGATATCATTCGGACATCACCAGAACGGTGGTGGTTGGCAAAGCCTCCGCCCAGCAAAAGAAAATCTATAATCTCGTTTTGAAGGCACAAGTTGCTGGAACTCGCAAAGCCAAAGCGGGTTTAAAAGGCTCGGCTGTAGATAAGCACGTTCGCGACATCATCGCCAAAGCTGGTTATGGCAAGAATTTCGGGCACGGTTTGGGTCACGGAATCGGTTTGTTGATTCATGAAGAACCGCGCCTTAGTCCGCTGTCCGACACAGTGTTACAACCCAATATGGTCGTTACGGTCGAGCCGGGTGTATACATTGATGGCTGGGGTGGCGTCCGCATTGAAGATGATGTAGTTATTACCAGAAACGGCTGCCGGGTAATGAATAAAGCCGATAAGTCGTTGCTGGAGCTATAGTTTTTGGAAAAACATTCGATAATCAGGAGTAGGGTTGATTCAGCCCGGTCATAGAAAGTAATGAACGAAGAAACTATCCGGAAACTGGTGAAGTTGGTGGAATCGTCGGACATTGAGTCGCTGACAGTCAAAAACTGGTTCAGCAACGTGATGATCATCAAGCGCAGCCCCGAAGTGAGCAACGGCTCCAACGGCGGTTCGCATGGGCACATCACCGTCGCTAAATCACACGTGACGTCTACTTTGCCGACGATTGAGGTGGCTGCCCCTGCTCCTGCTCCGCAGCCAATGCAGGCTATGCCGCAACCACAACCTGTCGCACCGCAACCTGCGGTCGTCAAGGGCAAGGAGATCAAGTCTCCAATGGTCGGAACATTTTACACCTCGCCCGAACCGGGTGCGCCGCCGTTCGTTGACATTGGCGCGCGCATCACCAAGGGCCAGACGATCTGTATCATCGAAGCGATGAAGCTGATGAATGAGATCGAAGCGGAATTTGACGGCGTAGTCGTCAAACGCATGGTGGAAAATGCCCAGCCGGTGGAATTTGGTCAGGCGCTGTTCATCGTCGAACCGACCTAAATCCTGATCTACTGACTCATCGGTCTGGTTTCCGGAACAACCGTCAAGGAGAGACCGATGAACCTGCGTGACATGCTGGTAGAGATGCAGCACCTCGTTGCATCCGACTTGCACCTGCGTGTTGGTATAAAACCGACACTGCGCGTGCACGGCAAGCTGCTTGCAATTAACACCGAACCGATTTCCAAAGAGGCGATGACTGAAATCGTCTCGCAGATTCTCTCCCCCGAGCAACAAAAACGCTTTGCCGCCCGCAACGAAATGGACTTGGCTCTCTCGGTCACCAAGCTCGGCCGTTTCCGTATCAACCTCTATCGCCAGCGCGGCACTCCCGGTATCGCCATTCGTGCGGTCAATACTCTGGTGCCTTCATTCGAAGACCTGAATCTGCCCGAGGTCATCACCGATCTCTGCGATGCTCGCCGTGGTCTCGTCATCGTCACCGGTACGACCGGTTCCGGTAAGTCGACCACACTCGCCGCGATCATCGAGCATCTCAATTCGAATCGCGCCGAGAACATCGTCACCATCGAAGACCCGATCGAATATATCTATAAGGACAAGAAGTCCATCATCTGCCAGCGCGAGGTCGGCGCCGACTCGGAAAACTTCGCCGCCGCATTGCGCCACGCGTTCCGTCAGGATCCCGATGTCATTCTCATCGGTGAAATTCGTGATGCCGAAACGATGGGCATCGCCCTCGCCGCCGCCGACACCGGACACTTGGTGCTGACAACCCTGCACACCATGAACGTTGTCGAAACCATCACGCGCGTGATTTCATTCTTCCCGCCGCACCAGCATCAGCAGATTCGTCTGTTGATGGCCGGCACGCTCAAAGCGATCGTCTGCCAGCGTCTTCTGCCG
>CAUJJY010000380.1 GCA_963205155.1 Candidatus Zixiibacteriota bacterium
CAAAATCCGGCGCCGCCGAAAAAGAATAGCGTGCCCAGAATCGTCACCGGCACCAGATACTTGACCTCGCGCTTGTATAGCCCCGGTATCACAAATCGCCAGAACTGGAACAACACCACCGGTATCGCCATCACCAGTCCCGCGAAGCCCGCCAGCTTCATTCGCAGCATGAACGCCCCCGTCGGCTGGCGGAAATACACCGTTCCCACCGGCTTGACGATGAGTTCGACCATCTTGTCGGAGAAAAAATAGGCCACGATCGCGAAAGCAATAATCGACAGGATCACCTTGATCAGCCGCTGGCGCAGTTCCTCGATGTGTTCGAGGAACGGCATATCTCCCCCCGGCGCGTCTTGTCCGATTTCGCGATATTCTACCATGGCTTGATTACTTGAGCAGATCTTTGATTTCGTCGACGAATTCAGTCTTGTCCTGGAACTTGCGATAGACCGAGGCAAACCGCACGTAAGCTACTTCATCTAGACTGCGCAGCCGCTCCATCACCATTTCGCCGATCAGTTGCGAAGAAACTTCCGACTTGTTCACCTTGAACAATTCGTTTTCGACATCTTCGACAAGTTGCATCAGTTGCTTCTCCGATACCGGCCGCTTGGCTGTGGAAATCTGGAGTCCACGCAGAAGCTTCGAGCGGTCGAACGGTTCTCGTCGCTCATCCGATTTGATCACCGTCAGCGAAACGCGCTCGATATACTCATACGTCGTGTAGCGCTCGTTGCACGACAAGCACTCGCGCCGCCGGCGCACCGCGTTCCCTTCCTGAACTGAACGCGTATCGATTACTTTGTCTGACTCTTCTCCGCAATAAGGACACTTCATGCTCTAACCCTCAACCGCTATGGTCATTCCCACGGCGCGCGCAAATCTCCCGGCAGCGTTGCCCTGATTCAAAAACACCTCGACCGTGCCAAAACCCGAGATAATCGCCGCCATCCCTTGCCCCTCACTGTAGCTGTTCACCAGTGCGATGTTCTTGACATCGCCAACCATGCACTTAAGATTTGACAGTTCAACGTCACGCGGCAAGTCATTCTTTGTGATGTTGCTGATCAAGTTGCCGAACTTGTCGACATAAACGATCTCACCAATCACACTGCGCCCGTGCTTGAGCAAATTCGGAATTTTCAGGAACGCATAACTCTCAACCGCCGGTCCGACCGTCTCAAGTGCCATCCCCGAAGCTATCCGCGCCGCCACCGGCGCCATAATGTCGCGGCCCTGAAATGTTTGCCCGTGGTCCGGCAGAAATAGCGCCTGGTTCTCAATTGCGTGAACCCGCTTTTCCGGAAATTCGGTCAATGTGTAGGAAAGAATGCCGTTGTCCGGTGCGACAAAATAGTACTCACCGGCCCTCGCCGCCAACATTCGCCGCGCACTCCCCACTCCCGGATCTACCACCGCCAGAAATACGGTTCCGGCTGGATAGTAACGCACCGACTTCTGCAGGACAAATGCCGCTGCACGGATATCAAAGTTGGTAATCTTATGGGTGATGTCGATGATTTCGCAGTCGGGCGCGATGCTCTTGATCGTGCCTTTGAGCATGCCGACGAAGCCGTCAGTCTCGCCGAAATCTGTCAGAAGCGCAATCGTGCCCACGGTGCTATTCGCTTGAGGTTTCTACGTTCGGTTGCCGCGACTCAACCGTAAGCCAGTCGAGATAATGCTGCGAGCCGTCGATGATTTCCATCGCAATCAATTCCGGCAACTCGTAGCCGGATAATTCCACCAAAACTTGCTTGATCGACTGCACCTGGTCGCGTTGCGACTTGATCACCAGAAGCATCTCATTGTCAGTCCGAATCGCGCCGTCCCAACGATAGGTCGACTTAACACCCGGAATCATGTTCACGCACGCCGCCAATCGCTGCTCGATCAGCTGCATGGCAATAGCCTGCGCCTTCGCCTCATCACCGCACGTTGATAAAAGCACTACCGGTTGTGACATTCCTACTCCTGAAAGTCCCGGCCGAGTTTCTGCCGGACCGACTCGATCTTGCGATCCATGTTGCTCAAATTTCCTGCGCGGTCATCGATAGCGATTCTGGTATAAACGCGCGGCGAAACCGCACGCACAGCATCATGGCACTGTTTGATCACCGCCATGCACTGTTCCCAATCCCCTTCAATCAGGGTCCCCATGGCGTGCGTCCGATACTTCAAGCCTGACCGGTCGATGATATCAATCACCTTCGCCACCTCTTTGGAAATCGACTCGCCGACTCCCATCGGTGCCACGGAAAATTCTACCAGCATCCATGCCTCTTTCTTTGACGACTAAGGAATGACCGGGACTTCGATATCCCTGTCCATCCGATCTGTATACAGCGGAAATTTGTCGCACAGATGCTCGACATCTTTCTTCACCTGCGCCAGCACCGCTTCATTGTCAAGATTCTTAATCACCTTATCAATCAATCCCGCAATCTGCTTCATCTCCGGTTCCTTCATCCCACGCGTCGTGATCGCCGGAGTCCCGATCCGAATCCCCGATGTCACCAACGGCGGCTGCGGATCAAACGGGATCGTGTTCTTATTGGTCGTGATCGAGGCCAGATCCAACGCTTCCTGCACCTGCTTGCCGGTCAATCCCTTCTCCACAAACGACAACAATAGTAGATGGGTGTCCGTTCCCTTGGAGACGACGTGATAACCCATCTTCATGAACTCGTCCGCCATCGTCTTCGCATTGGCAAGGATTTGCTTTTGATATACCTTGAACTCCGGCTGCAGCGCTTCTTTGAATGCCACCGCCTTTGCCGCAATAATATGCATGAGTGGACCGCCCTGGATTCCTGGCATCACCATTCTGTCAAGGTCCTTCTTGAATTCCTTCTTGCACAATATCATCCCGCCGCGCGGACCGCGCAGCGTCTTGTGTGTCGTCGTCGTAACAAAATGCGCATGCGGCACCGGCGACGGATGCAACCCCGCTGCAATCAATCCGGCGATATGCGCCATATCGACCATCAATAGCGCCCCGCAGGCATCGGCAATCTCACGGAAGCGTTTGAAATCCAGTGTGCGCGGGTAGGCCGACGCACCGGCGACTATGATCTTCGGCTTTGTCTCCAGCGCCTGCTGGTGCAGTGCATCATAATCAATCGTCTCGGTCTCTTTGTTGACTTCATAGCCGACGACCTTGTAGAAAATTCCCGAGAAATTCAGCGGATGTCCATGCGTGAGATGACCGCCATGCGACAGATTCAATCCAAGAATCGTATCCCCCGGTTTGAGCACCGTGAAGTACACCGCCATGTTCGCCTGTGATCCCGAGTGCGGTTGCACATTGACATGTTCCGCGCCAAACAATTCGGTTGCCCGCTGGCGCGCCAGAGTCTCGGCGACATCGACAAACTCGCATCCGCCGTAGTATCTTTTCTTCGGATAACCTTCGGCGTATTTATTTGTCATCACCCCGCCGGCGGCTTCCATCACCGCCTCCGAGACAAAGTTCTCCGATGCGATTAATTCAAGTTTCTTATTTTGGCGATTGGTTTCCCCCTGTATCGCCGCATATATTTCCGGGTCAAATTTCTTTAAAACTGACATTTCGGTCTCCTCGCTGGCAGAATCCCTGCCGGAAAAAAATATACCCAAATGTCAATTCAAGAGAAACAAGTTTTTGGCTAAATACGTTTATCACAATCAGTTGAGTTTACGACCGTAAAGGAATAATTCAATATGCCCACGAAGAAGAAAACCGACCAACCCGCACAACAGGGCGTCCCGAAAGAAACTCCCCGGAACAACTGCTTCGCCAAACTCTCCGCCGCCATTGCACCGACAATCGGCGAAGCGTCATCTCGTAAGCTGGTTGCTGAAATCAAGCGCGCCGGTTACTTCGACCTGGGACTGCTCGACCAGTCCCGCCTCATCGTCGCCAAAGTCGTCGCCCTCGGCAACGGCGCCAAAATCAGCAGAGCACTCCTCAACTCCGACAGCGACAAAATCCGCTCACTCGGCATTCACGTCCACTTCGAGCACTTCAAACACGACCTTGGCAAAGAGCTGAAGTCCTTGAAGTACACCGGCGCCCTTCCCGGCACCTGGACGCAGGAAACCGCGCAATGGGTACTGAAGAATGTCATCCATGAGCACAGTCTCGAAATCGTCCTACCCCTGGTCCGCCCTTGGGCATCCAATAAGGATCCTGCCGTCCGTCGGATGGTCGCCGAAGCTCTCCGCCCCCGCGGCGTCTGGTGCAAGCACCTTGCCGTACTCAAACACAATCCTACTCCTATCAAGACTGTGTTGGAACGGCTCCTCGACGATAAATCCGACTACGTCCGCAAAGCCGTCGCCAACAATCTCAACGACATCTCCAAGGACAACCCTGACCTGCTCTGTGATTGGATTGACAAATGGTGCAACGGCAAGATCAGCCCCGAACGCCAGTGGATCATCCAGCGCGCCTTGCGAACCCTCATAAAGTCGGGTCATCCGCGCGCACAGAAATTGATGGGACTCGGCGATGCCAACGCTGTGGAAATCGTCTGGCTCAAAGGCACGCCATCCGAAATTGCCATCGGCCAAAGTATCCCCTTTGAATTTCAACTCAAGAACACATCCGATCAACCGCACAAATTGCGCTTACAACTCGTGATGATCGGCCCCGGCAAAAACAACAAACCCCGTCTCGCCAAATATATCCTAGGCGTTTTGGAAATCGTCCCCAAGGCAACGGCTGTTTTATCTAAGAGAGTCAAGTTTACCCACAAGAACTTCGTCCCGAAACTTCCTGGCATCTACCAACTGCAGGTATTCTCAAACGGCAAGAAGTTCGGCGAACGGTCAACTAAATACCTTGGCAAAGACCTCTAAACCATTTTGCTGCAATAATCGCCTACTCTTCCCACTTGATCGGGCCAGACTCGAACCGCTTCTTGAAATTGC
>CAUJJY010000381.1 GCA_963205155.1 Candidatus Zixiibacteriota bacterium
ACCAGTGTCGATAGAAAAAGGGTAGCGAAGATAACGATATTTTAGCAGTGCGGATTCCCAATTGGGCATTCGCGTTTTCATGGCTGAACCTTGCGAATTACGATTATTCTCGATCAGAGTTACGGATTTACTCGTTCAGCGATTCCCAATTTGTAAGGCCCGAGACAAGAGGATTAATCCGCGAAATGCAGTCTGAATCAATCAACAATCAAGCACTTGAACCTGGCCCGTCCAGTCGGGGATCTCGGACTCCGGCTACCGGCAAGAATCCGTTCGACTCTTGCTTTTTGCAAGACTACTCTCGCGATGTGAGGCAAAAATTGGAAGACACCGTGGATGAACCATGGGAATTGAATACAGCGTGCATGGAAAAGATGATGTTGGACAAGAGGTTTAGCACTATCGCAATTTCAACTCCAGTTAAGCACGCCGGTTGCATATAGACAGGTCACTGAATCGAGAAACGACAAGAATGAATACAGAAGTCAAGTTAACCACTAACGTAGGAGGAGCAATGCTCACACAGATGAAGAGAAACCAGAGAGGTTTCACACTTATCGAACTTATGATCGTGGTCGTGATCATCGGCATTTTGGCCGCATTGGCAATTCCGAGATTTATGCGCGCGACAACCAAGTCGAAACAGTCTGAAGCCAAGCAGATTCTCAAGCAGATCTATACCATGCAGCAGACCTATCGTCAGCAGAATGACGCTTACTGGGATCCGGCCGGCGCCGTTGCCGGTAGCGCGACAGGTAATGCGTTTGCTGAACTGGGTGTCGAAGTTGGACCGACCGCCCGTTATTCCTACACCATCGGTGGCCTCACCGCGACGACCTTCCTGGCGACCGCGACCGTGGCCAACCCTGGCTTGGATGATGACGCTACGGCAGATACCTGGACCATCGATCAGGATGGTACACTGCTCTGTACGTCGGACGACTCTGTCCTCTAAGATCAACTGCTACACGCAGAGAGGCGGGGATTTCCCCCGCCTCTTTTTTTATGTCAATCAAGAGGTTAATCCCGGTCAAATCTTGCCGAAAATAGGGACATGACAATCAAAAGAACTCTCTTGTGGTTGTCCTTCCTGATTCCCCTGGGCATCTATATGTTCACGTCGGCTCCGGGAATATTCTGGGAGGATTCTGCAGCATTCCAAGCCGCCGCTTACGAGCTTGGAATCGTTCACAACCCCAGTTTCCCGTCCTACGTCTTGTTGGCTCACCTCTTCACATTGCTTCCCTTTGGAACACCGCAGTGGTTGGTCAATTTGTGCTCCGTATTCTGCGCGGCACTCTCCGCGTTGATGGTATTTCTGATTGCCGTCCGGCTACTGCGAGGCAACACTAATCCAGAGTCAAGACTCGGGCATGTCATTGCGCTCGCATGTGCACTCGGGTTTGCTTTTGTCTATGGTGTCTGGGTGCAGGCTATTCGCGCCGAGGTCTATGCGTTCAATTTGCTGATCGTTCTCTTTTTGGTTTGGCTAGCCATGAAGTACGCGGCAACTGAAATCTCTGAAAACAGATTCGCAACCCTTGCCGGAATTGCTTTTGGCGTAGGATTGTCAAATCACTATCTGATACTTGGCGCTGTTGTCGTGCCGGTGCTTGCAGTGCTATTTGTCTTTAATCGGACACGCTTTTTGCATTGGCGCGTTCTGGTAAGATTTGCGGCGTTCACAGTGCTTGGACTCGCCTTTTATCTCTATCTCCCAATTCGAGAAGCGGCAAACCCGGTGTTCAATTGGGGTGACTTTTCGAGTATTGGCGCCGCCTTAAAATCGATTCTTCGACTCGATGAGACACTGCCAATCGCTCAACTAACGACAACCACTCCACTCGTTCTCCGCCTGTTCTCAACGCTGGCGGAATTGTGGCGATCCATCCCGCTAATGATCTGGGCATTGGCATTTGTTGGTTTCGTTTCGCTCGCATTGAGAGAGAAACTTTTCGCCAGCATCGTTGGTGCAATGACGTTTTTCGCGATTGTCGTCACAGCGTATGCCGCAGAGTTTTCTCGATACAATCTTGATCTGTATGGTTACTTGATGCCGGCGTATTCCGGAATCTTCATTGCTTCGGCAGTTGGCGCTGCATCCGTTGTGAGGTTTGCGTATGCTCATATCCAAGTCGACCGGCGAGTCCTTCGCACAGCCGTCGTGACTGCGCTTGTTCTTGCCATGTTTGGCAAAGCCGCCTACCTCGCGGCAACAAACTATGCTGACGCGAATAAACGCGATTTGTGTACGCCAGACGAGTTTGCAACAGGCATTCTTGAGACATTGGAGCCGAAAGCGATTTTTCTAGCAGGGGAAGATAACAGTTTCTCGCCGTTGCTGTGCAAGCAGGTGGTCGATAATCTGCGCCGTGATGTCGCAGTCGTCTCCGCCGGTGCACTGCTTAGGTCGGATTATCGGACGAAGATGCAAGCGCGATTGGGATGTTTTTGGTACCCAGCGAACTGGAACAATCGATCCTTTGCAGAGAACTTCCAGTCAAACCTGTCTGAATGGATTTCACGGAATTCGCAAAATTATCAGGTGGCGATGACACTTTCCCAATGGACTTCGCAGCTAATCCCTAACCTGAAACCTGTAGGGTTCTATTACACTTATAGTGACAGTGGACAGCTTACTCAATCTGAAGCTGCAGCCTCGGTCCTGTTTTACCGCGACAATGCATGGTTATGGTCGAACAGTCTCGATATCACGACGCGCGAGCACTTTGGCCGATTGTTGTACAACTTGTCAGTCTTCTACAGCAAGCATCATCAATTGGCTTTGGCCGCTAAATACAATCGTGATGCCGCCAATGCCGACCCTTCGAATGTAGAGCTCTTGCTTGGCTGTCTGAAGATGGCGATACTGGCAAAACAGCCCGAGGATCAAAGTCGATTCACTGCGGCAATTGAACAATTAGATCCGGGCAATGAGCGGCTCGAACAAGTTCTTAAGTCAGCGCTCGCAATCGCGCAGGATAACAACCATGGCACGTAAATTTGATGTTTCGGTCGTTGTCCCGATGCACAACGAGTCTGCCAACATTCCTGATACGCTTGAGCAGATAGCAGCAGAGCTTTGTCGAACCGATCACCAGTTCCAAATCATAGCCGTCGATGATGGTTCCACTGACGATACTGCGCGTAAACTTCATTCGTATGCCGCAAGCAACGATTGGCTGACGGTAATCAGCTATCAACCAAACCAAGGTAGGGGATATGCAATTCGTGCAGGAATCGAAGCTGCCAGTGGCGAGATAATCTGCACGACCGATGCTGATCTCTCATATTCTCCCGATCACCTTACGCGAATGATCGCGCTGCTAATGAAGTATGACAAGTTGGATTGTGTCGTCGGTTCGCCCTATACCGAAGGCGGTTCAACGGAAGATGTGCCGCCGTTTCGTCTCTTTATCTCGCGGCTTGGCAACCGAATCATCAGCCGCGCGATCGGAGGCAACATTAAGACGTCGACCGGTGTATTGCGTGCGTACCGCAGAAGTTGCATCAAGTCTCTGGAATTGTTCTCATCCGGCAAGGAACTGCATCTGGAAATAATCTCCAAGTTGCTGGCAGCCGGCTACAGCATCATGGAAATGCCGGCAACGTTGCGTTCGCGCAAGAAGGGCACTTCCAAATTTCGCTTCAGAGCGATTGCCGCCTCACACCTAATTTTCTCCATGCATGAGAAGCCAATTCTACTTTTTGGACTGATCGGTTTAGCGCTTATCGGACTCGGGTTAGTCGGAGGAGGATACATCGTGTACCTCTGGCAGAGCGGCACGCTCAATCCCAATCGGCCGCTCATGACGCTAATTGTGTTGTTCATTTTGACAGGTATTCAAATACTGATGTTCGGCTTTCTTGGCAGTGGTCTTGCCAAACTGCGCAAGGAGATATTTGTCGTCCAGCGTGAGAACAAGATGCTGGAGATGAAATTGGATCAATGGAAGGAAACACTTGAAACTGACGCGAAATCGCAGCCAGCGATCGGTTCAGCCGCAGGCCATGAACAGCCGGAGCATCAAAAAGCTCCTGTTGATTACGAATCGTCTGCCCGTCTCGGCTGAAGATCCTGCCTCGCCCTTTGTCCTTGATTTCATCAAGGCCTTAACGGCTGCCGGCGTTGAGACAACGGTTTACACTTCGCATATTGGCGAGGTAAGCGCTGATTTGGGATTCCCCGTTCATCGCTTTGACTGGGGCGAAACTCGCTGTACGCTCTCGGAGCTCCCGCTCATGAATTGGTCGAGTTGGCAAAAAATCAAACGCCACTTCGTATCCGGAAAAGAGAGCCTCCTGAAACACCTCGAGACCAACAGCTATGACCATATTCTGGCCCTCTGGGCATTACCTTCAGGCTGGTTTGCCCAACAAGCCTGCCTTGCTACCGGTACTCCATA
>CAUJJY010000382.1 GCA_963205155.1 Candidatus Zixiibacteriota bacterium
GAAGCACTGACGACGAATAGTTCACGTTTTGATGTCAAGTCAAAAGCGGAATACGATCCGCAGCTTGGTCGCTGGAATCTGGTGCTGTGGCGAACGCTTGCGGCGCCGAACGCTTCTGAAGATGTTACGTTCGCAGACGGACAGTCGTATGAGTCGACATTGGCGATCATGAAGAACACTCTACAGCGCCACTCCGGGTCGCAACCATTTACGATTAAGTTCTAATAGCGGGCTTCGCAGATTCAAGAACGCCGACGGGAGTTGCTCCGGTCGGCGTTTTGCTTTGAGCGGTAATTTAACGAGAAATCTCGACGCTATTGTAGAATGGGGATTGTCGATATCAAGATAAGCTTGGTATCTCCAGTATTCTTTATCTGGTGTTCCTGGCTGGCGGGGATGAATAGAACGTCATCATTGGTCAGTCGGCATTCCTTCTTGCCGTCGGTTATGATACCCGAGCCTTTGGTGACAAAAATCGCCTGTTCGTGTTCTTCGACGTGAAGTGAAGTAAATCCTCCGATTTCGATCTCGATGACACGCATCGCCAATTGAGTGGCGCCATCCTCCACTGATATTGCTACGCGAACGCCGACGCCGGAAGATTTTTCACGAATGAAGGCATCTCGTTTTTCGACTTTGTGATAGTTGCGGATCTTCATCGCGACTCCTATTCCCTGCCGGGAAAGTTAAGGGGTGGGAGTCCGAGAGTCAAATTATTCTTGACACTATCCAAAATGGAGGCATTTTCGAGTTGATGGACCTCGCCATACCAGTCAATATCGATGAGACAATCCCTCTTGCGGACCTCTTTACCAAGATTGCCGATTGCGGATTCCAATATTTGGCTCTGACTGACAATCCCCAGCATTGCGACTACCAACAGCACACCGGACGCTTGCAGTTGATCGCTTATGCACAGAAGCAGAAGCTCGCATTTGACACGCTTCATGTGCCGGTTGGCAAGGACTTTGACATCACCAGCAAGCATGCCGATACGCGAATGGGTGCGGTATGCAATGTGGCAAATACGATGCATGCAGCGCGAGTGTTGGGAGTCCGGACGGTGGTTTTGACGGCGACTCACGCTCTGCCGAGTCCGCAAGGCAGTGACACGACGTCGTTGATTCACGCGCTGGAGGGGTTGATCGAGACAGCCGAGAACATGGGCATCAATTTGGCGCTGCGCAATTTGATTGACCACAGGTCGCTGGAATCGTTGGCGGCGGCGTTGGAAGAGTATGATTCACCGCGATTTGGGCTGTGCTACGATACGGCGCTTGATTTGTTGGCTGACCACGAACCGTACGCGATGTTGGAGGAGTATAGCGACCGACTGAAGGCTGTGCTGTTCGCTGATACTGATGGAAAAGTAATGCGGAACCTTGCACCATTCACCGGAACTGTGGACTGGCAGCAAGTATGTGCGATGCTGACTGTGGGAGGCTATCGCAATCCGGTGACACTGAATGTGAGGATGCCGAGTTTGATCGATGATTCTCTACGCACTTTATTGGAGGTAAAGGATCGATTGGATCAGATTTCGCTGGTGTGAGCGACTTCAAGAATCAACGCCCGTTTCGATCTTGCGTGTTTTGATGTTGCTAAAATTGACTTTTTCGCCTACTATTGCATTAGTTAATAATAATGGAGGTCGAGCTATGACTCTGGTACGAGTGATCGCATTTGCGGCGCTAGTATACTTCGGCGTTCCCTCGATATCACTTCGCGCGAGTGATATTGCAATCATACGAACAAACAACCATCAACTCGCGGTTTCCAGCTCCGGTAGAATTGGCGCATACGTGCAGGGAGCACGGATGTCGTTTTTCTCGGGTGGGCCAGATTACCTGCGCGATGGTTCTGTCATATTAGGCACTTCGCGCGACAATCTCAGTTGGAAGATTTACGAAGATTCAAGCGCGACGCCGACCGGAACAAATCCATACGGCACTCTCCTGCCGCTTACCGACATCACCTACGATACAACCAGCTCTTCGATTTATCGACACGCATTCGGACTTGGAGCCAATCATGATTCAACGCTGGGATTCTCGGTCGACTATTATGCTCCGAAAGCAAATGCGTCTTATTACATTGCTCGATTTGCGATCTTTAAGGGACTGAACGACCCAACCGGAACGATTTCTAACTTAACAGTCGCATTTGCAGCGGATTGGGACATACCCTCTTTGAATACTCCCGCAAACTATGGTCACTACGATTTCATTAAGCAAATTGTCTATACCCGCGGGGGATTTACGCTGCCGGACATGAACAGAATTGGAGCGGTAGCCGCTCTGCGGGATGACGATATCGGAATTGCCGGCGGCATGAACCTCCAATCAAGCGTCTATGTGGACCCGTTAGGGACATTTCAAGTGGACTCGCTCTGGAATCGCATGGATATCGTAAACGGTTACGATACGACCGGTACGATTGAGGATCTGACAGATGTCATTGTCGCAGCTCGCGATCTGGTGATTGACGGCAGCGCACATGATACTTTCTTCGTTAGTTTTGTGGTTGTCGGTTTGAGCAATTCTACCTCAAGTGGTCTGGAATCGACGGTGGCATCGGCGTACTATTTCCTTTGCGATCACATTGCCCCTACCTGCGAAGCGTGCACCTGCGGAATCTGCGGGGACGCTAACTCCAGCGGCTCTATCAACATCAGCGACGCAATATTCATTATTAACTACGTTTTTCTCGGCGGCCCTGCGCCAGCCAAGCTGTGTCTGGGCGATATCAACGGAAATGTCATGATCAACATCTCGGACGCAGTTTATGTGTTGAATTTCATATTTGGCGGAGGGCCACCTCCCATTTGCAGCAATCATTGGCCATAGGAGACTCTACGGGCATTCGTGCCGACGCCGCTTAGGGTCCGAAAAAGCGTTCGTAAATAGCCTGATTAACCGCGTTGCGTAATTATTACGCCAGCGATAACCATTGCCCCGCCGACATAAAATTCCCAGCCGAGAACTTCGCCAAAGAACAACACCGACAAGATTGTTGCAATAATCGGTTGCAGATTCTGGAAGATCGAGAGCTTGGAAGCTTCCATCTTTCCGAGCGCCCAAAACCAGATTGAATATGAAATAATCGAAGTGATGATGGCGATATAGAGCAACGAGAGCCAACCTTCTGCGGGGACTTGCGAGTAGTCAAATCTGACTGCGTAGAAAAGACCGAAAGGCAGGTAAAGAATAGTGCCGATGAGCAGCGCGTAAGCTGTGGTGGTCATCGGGCCGTATTTCGCGATCAAGGGCTTGCCGAAGATCGTGTAGCCGGCCCACGCGACGACGGCGAGAATGACGAGAATGTCGCCGAATAGCACGTCGGCATCAAATCGGCCGGCACGCAGAATGAGTGCCACACCAAGAAATGAAATCGCGATGCCGGCGATCTTTGGCAAGGTCACGCGTTCCTTCAGGTACCAGATTGCGAGCAGGAAAACAAAAGCAGGAGTTGCGCCGTAAAACAGTGCCGAACGACCGGATGTGGTGAATTTGAGCCCGTAGAGAAATAATGATTGGTTCAACGGCACAGCGAGGAGCCCCAGCCAGATGAACTTTCCCCAATCCATACGTTCGACTTTTCGCAGGTGGCCGGTGAACTTGACAATGGCAAACATCGCGATCGAAGCTATGACAAAGCGTGTGACGGCGAGAGTGAATGGTTCGAAGTGCTGCAGCGCCAGCTTGGCAATCGGGAAAGTGCCGCCGGCAATAAGTTGGCCGACGATGATCAGCGGGTAGATGAGTTTCGAGCGGTCGTTTGTCAATTGAACTTGGCCTAGATTGCCTTGATAAAGCCGCCGTCGATATTTATGGCGACGCCGTTGATATATGCTGCCCTTTCGGAGGCAAGAAACGCCGCCAGGTCACCGAGTTCTTCCGGCTTACCGAGGCGTCCGGCGGGGATAATTTGCTCCCATCCGGCATAGACCTGTTTGATTGATTTGCCGGTTGCCTTGCGGGTAGCTTCGGCAAGTTCCTCGAGTCGTTCGGTGCGGGTATAGCCGGGGCAGATGGCGTTAACGGTGATGCCAAATTCGGCCAACTCATTGGAGAGCGCCTTAGTCATGCCGTGGACACCGGGGCGCATGACGCTGGAGAGCATCAGCGTTTCGGACGCCTGG
>CAUJJY010000383.1 GCA_963205155.1 Candidatus Zixiibacteriota bacterium
GATTTCGCTTGGACGTGATCAACTTCAGCTTGATTCATGTTTGCCTTAACTCCTTTCTGCGATTTACTGGCCGGATCGAGTTTCTTTCCGCTCTGATCGCTTCGCACGGTTCCACCGTTCCTCCTGGCATTCTCGTCCAGAATCTTCTGTTTCTGGGCAGGGGTAAAGTCTTTGCCTGGTCCAGCGTTTGCCGGTTCCGGCAAATCACTGTAATTCCCACCCGACACTCGCCCTTTCTGCGTGAGCAAATTCCCTACGCCGATGCCAACCATAGCTCCACCGTGTAGGGCCATGGCGACGCCTTCACCAGCGACCGAAACCGTTGCCACTGCAGCCACCGGTCCCGACACGACTGTAGCGGCCGCCCCCCCACCTACGATCGCCATTCCGCCCGCTACCTCACCAGCTCCCGCCAAGGCAATCAGGCCATCACCTATGTCCTGTCCAACATTATAGTCACCGGCATCTGTCGGCTCATACCAACTGCGGAGGTCAGTCGCACCACCCAAGAGATCATCAGCGATGGCTGCGGCAGCGCCAACAATCTTATCTAAAGTTGTCCGCCCATCCGGATCCACATTCTTCAGCGGATTATTCGCACAATACGCGTATGGGCTCAAGCCGGGATATTTCGAAGCCGCCGGGTCAATCGCCAAAAACCGTCCCAGCTCCGGATCATAGTACCGGGCACCATAATAATATAGGTTCAACCCTGCCTCTTTGTCCAGCGGCTTTCCGGTATAGCGATAGGACTGATTGGTATTGGTGATTTCTACATACGTCTTGCCAAAACTGTAATATTTATGCACGTCCCGCTGCACTCCAGTCGAATCGATCACCAGCCGCGTCGAACCGAGATGATCATTCAAGAAGTAGTGAAGCTTGTTGGTCGCATCCCGCATCCCTATACGTTGACCGCCGGCATAGATGAACTTTGTTGCCGCAATCAACGGAGACGGACTTGACTGCTCCGCCAACACTCGCCCTCCCTGATCCAGAACGTAGTAAGTGTACTTCGTGTCGGAAGCAACACAATACAGCGAGGCCGTGTCATACGGCGGGTATCGCGTGTCTTCTTCCTCCAATTCACCCTCACCCCCGGCTTTAGTCTGTTGGTCGCACCAATATCGCCATTGATACGTATAGGCCTTGAACACTCGACTTCCGTCGTTGTCGTACGCGTACCGGATTGTGTCGGCTCCAATGCTTGTCTTGACCGCGACCATCACCAGTCGATTGGCCTGATCGTACATCATCGACGCTCTCTTGCCCGAGTGTTCAATAACATTACCCATGGCGTCATAGGTGAGCGTATCATCAGGTTTCAACTGCCCGTTATCTACTCTTGTTAGCTTATTCGTGTTTGAATGATAGTGATAGTTCTTACTTAATCCATCTGCAAAGGACTGTCGAGTAATGTTTCCATTGGCATCATAAGTGAATTCATCAAATTGATTTGGATTGGTCGACTGTGGTTTTAGGAAGCTCTCTTTCAGCCGGTCACTTTCATCGTATCGATATGAGAAGAATTCCTCAAACCGACGAATTGAGACTTTCTGTCCGAAGAGATTTCCATTGTATTGTGGACTCCCAATGTATGCCGTACCCCCGTGGCTGTCATAATAGAGACTCTGCCCAAACATGTCTGCCGGGGCATTCAAGGCGGAGACACCGTCATTAATCGACAACAACCAGCCGCGTTCATTGTAAGCATAGTCCATCTGTTGCAGACCGCTTCCGAGCACCATCGTCTCGAGTTGATCGCGTTTGGTGTAGTCGAGTCGCGCATAACGGTCAACTTCGCTCGGTTGCGCGCCCCCAACAGAAATCAGGCGGCCGCGTTCATCATAGTCATACTTGACGACCGATCCATCCGGATACGTGATCGATTTGAGTTGATCAGCCCAGTCGTAGGTGTACTGAATTACTATACTGTCACCATGTGCGTGAAACTCCCAACCTAATCCCGCAATCAAATTCGAGTCAAGCGTCGCATTGAAATAACCCACCTGCTTCTTAACGCGACCGCGCGGGTCGTAGTCATAGCGTTTGGCGTAATCGCATCGCCCTAGTGAGTCATAAGTGATTTCCAGTGAGAGTCTTCCCTTTGAGAGTTCACAATTGGACTGATCGTAGAAGTAGCGACCAGTAATGTCGTAGAAGTGAATCGGCGCCTTGTCGGCCGAAGTCTCGATTGCCGTCTGAACGAGCCGGTCCAAATTGTCATACACAAGTCGATGCCACTTCACAATCGGACAAGGTGGCATGTCGCAATAGAATAAATTGGGATCCTGTCGTGAAACGAGGTTGCCGTTCTTATCATACTCATTCAGAATCGCGGCCGACCACGATTCGAAATCCGACTCGCGTTCACTCGTTAACTGCCCAAGCGAATTGTAAGTATACCTGACCTCATCGCCCATTGGCTTTATGATCAGTGTGAGGTTACCCAAATCATCATAATCAAAGTAGGTTGATAGTGGCGTTTGCCCGTCATAGGTCTGACGCAGTCGCAATTGATTGCGCACGTCATAGTACTCATTGACTGTGTGTCCGTTCTCATCCCTAGATTCGTGCTTATAGATAATGGTCTCTGGAAAACTGAATCTACTTGTGAGACCTAGGGCGTCGGCGGTGGTGACCGTGTACTTCACGCTGTCGGAGGAATGAACGAGATCGGGATATCTGGTTTTGGCGGCACGATCAAGAAAATCATATTCAGTAGTAGTCACATAGCCGAGTTGATCGGTTTCGGAGATGCTTCGACCGGCGAAGTCAAATCCAACAACAATGCTATCGCAGCTACCATCCGCGTTCAATCTATCATGCCGATAGGCTCTTGATAATCCATCTATCCAAACGCGACCAGTGATCGAGGGCTTGCCATGATCAACACGTGTCAGTTGTTTGATGCTGACAGGATCTGGAACAAGATCGTTGTACTCATCATCATAGAAGTTCCAAATCGACCACGCTGTATCCTGCGGTCCCGGAGGAATCTGTGCGTCCCTACTTGATGGTTTGTAACCACCGGGAAGGATTACCTTGTGAACTCGATTAAGATCATCGTAGGTGAGTTCAGAACGAAAACCGTTAGGCTCCACTAACCAGAGTAACCGGCCTCTTTCGTCTACCTTCCGATAAGTTGTGAACATCCGCGAACCGCATCTGTTGGTTTTCTTGAACCAAAAAGGCCCACTATCGGTAAAGTCAAGAGAGGTTGTTTTTGTTCTTACAGTACCTTCGTAATCTTGCTCATGGTAGGTGACGAGCACTCCGTCGTCTAACGTATAGTAATAGAACGTTGTGTCGCCTTTCGGGTCAATGTGCCATTGGGTCGATCCACAGTGCTGCCCTAAAGTACCGTCTGTGTTGTATTGGAAACGATCGACTATGCTTTGGGTCGGTGTACCAGAATCATCGAGCAAGAATGAAGTACTTGACTGGAGCTGTCCAACAAATCCACCGGTAAATGGCCCTGTGTGATACTGATATGATTGGTGCTTCAATAAAGCATTGTCCGAAGTCCGCAGCACACGCACATCGCTGACAAGACCAGTATTGAAGTATGCGACAGCTGGATCTCCCAAGCTGCAGTGACTCGTGTTATAGAGAGAGACTGTCTTAATCCCCCATGGATCGATAACATCCTTTTGTGTCAGAATATTGACAGTGTCCAGACTGGAATCACCCAACCAGTAATACGCATATCGTTCGGAATAGGACTCCGAGTCGTGAGTGGTCTTTAGGCTGTCAAGAAGAAATGTTCCATAACAGATAAGGCCGCTGCAATTAGTATCCCAATAGTAGTCCTTTCGTACCTGATTCGTCGTATAACGAGAGTCTTTTTCGATGCTGGACTCCATTTTCATTGCCCACCCTCGGTCACGAGATCTGCTGCTGAATGTACCCTTTTCCGGAAAGTACCGATAAGTCAATATCCTTTCTTTAACCTGATCACCATTTTCTCTATCTGTTGCCGTTTCCCGTCCAAACCATCGAGTCGTGAAGAACTTGTCATCAGAACCAATGACCTCATCATCAGTCTCATCTAACCAACTGAAAATCAAACTGTCCGTGCTAACAACTTCGAATCCATCAAGAGTGCGACGCGTCGCTGCGACAATGTTGAGGAAGAAAGGATCACGGCCAATTAGATCAAAGGCCACGCTCTTTTTGCAGGGAAATCGGGGAACTTGGTTGGTCATGCAGTTCTCGGAATGATCGTAATCTATGGCGAGATTATCCGCCGGACCAAGGTTTCCGCTTTGTCCCCAGGCAGTTGCTTCATCCATATAGTACTGTACATATTGTCTGCCGCCTTCCGGGTACTGTATCTTCCAGACTCGCCAGGGAGTTAACTGATAAGCCTTGCCCGCATGTTTGTCTGGTGCAGGACCGCAGATATCGAATGGTAGTTGGACGCCCATCTTCAGATTTCTGTAGGTTCGAGCGTAGGTCCTGTATGTAAAGGTTGTGGGCTCCTGTTGTTGAGTATCAATAGAATACACCATACCCCTGCAAGCATCGTATTTCCAACTGACCGCCTTACTTGAAATCACGCCTGGATCCGGAGGGATTCCGGCAAAATCAATCCAATACATTGTATTGCCCTGCAAACTCACCGCCAGTTCGTTTGATGAACCTGTAATCCCAGGTTCCCATGTTGACCATCCAAAACCTACATCACCTACGGTAGCCAGTATCGGTCGTCCCCAGATAGAATCGCCTTCCGTCTCATATAAGTAGGTAAATGATATCGTATGTCCCATCTGGTCACGAAATCTTTGAGGTATAAGTATCCGAGGGTAGTCGACCCTGCTCTTGGGATAAACGTTATTGCAGTTTACATCCGAGCGATACGTAGGTTGGTATACCTCGAAATCAACTTGCGTTCCATCCGAACGAAATAGAGTAAACTCACCGTACTGTGGGCTTCCTATGGGCCACAAATAGCCTCGATCAGGTTCGTCTTTTGAGCAGGAATTATATTCGCCGCCAATCATGTATGCAGGGCCAGTAGTTTCGTCTGATACGCTGTAAAACTCGCGTACACTGCCGTCTTCCATCAAGATACTGATGATTCCGTGAACACCATCTGCCGTCTCTCGGTAACACTTGTGGTAACCCTCAATGTGTGCCGCGACATCGTCATCATAGGAGATTGTATCGCCCTGTAAGCTCGACCTCCACGACACCAGCTCATTTTCGAAATTGAAGGTCTGTACACCGATTCCATTGACGGAGATTATCCACTCGGGCAGGTTTATTGGCGTCTGCATGATACCATTCAGCCCCGACCGCGCTCCAAAAGCAGTATGGCTGACATTCCCGTTGTAGGTGAGTTTGATATCGCAATGTAATCCATTCTCGCTGAGCGGTAGGTACAGCAATCGCTGCGTGTACATGAGATTGCCGTTGAAATCGTTGATGACTTCGTTGCCGGAGAGACTGAACGAGTTTGCCTTCGAATATCCTCGTTCATTAAACATACCTGCCGCATCGACAATATTCGATAAGCGATTGTCGTCATCGGATGCCTGGACAGTACCCATCCAGAATTGGACAGCAAGCAGAACAATACAGCACACACGCAAATACTTCATGGAACCAACTCCTTTTATCACTAATTCCCTTTTGACGAAATTGACGACCAGATAGAGTTCCGCCTTCACGGCTTCAGCGGCCTCCGAAAGAGGCCATCTTGTCACAGCATGACTGATCGTAGCATTTACCCTTTGAGCGCCAGTCGCTCATGTCGAGCGGCGGCGAAGCGTTACCTACGCAAGGAATGCATCATCATGGATGTCGTTGTCAAGTACTTTTTTGTTTTCCGGCAAACATTTTCACTGGTCGGTCGAGAAGTCGCCGCCAAAACTGCTCATTACTGCTGACAGATGCTGTCAGTATTTGCCGCTCACAGTCACTATAAAGTAATGGCTCCGAATCCATTGAAAGAACTTTGAGGCAGAGATGAGTATTGCGGATCCGCATTCGACAAACCTTGGAGTCGCTAAACTTCTCAAATTATCGCAGACATCGCACTCGATTTTGCTTGACATCTTCAACTCTCATTTACTAATTGGTTTCGGTTAGGAAAAATATAAAGGGTCGTCTTCATGCTCATAATCCGACTTTTGGCCGCTTTGGCATTGCTACTCGCGATTCCATTTCCACTCCCCTATATATGTGCCGCGGGCCAGAGCCTGCCACACATTGAAGAACAAGCTGGTACGGAGTCAACTGGGCGCGCGGTTGATCAGGCAGAGAGTCCCGCCCCGCAACCTGTAATTCCAAGCGTGATTGTTCCACTGCTTGATTTCGATCAAGTACCAATACAAGACGCCATTGCTGCACTCTTTCGCCCCTTTGGTGTCAATGTTTGGGTCAGTCCTGATGTCGGTGGTGCAATCACTGTTTATCTGGCTGATGTGCAATTGGGGGATGCGTTTCAACTCTTGATTAAAGAGGGCAAACTTCGGTATTCATATGAAGATAATATCATCAAAGTCTACCCGGTGGAAGAAGCTCAGTTGTATGACACTGAAGTTAGCTTTGCGGATGGACTGCTGTCACTAAACTTTCGCGCTGTTCCCCTGCGAGTCGGCATTGCCAAGATAGTCGAAGCGGCACGCTTCAATATTGTGACGGACCAAGGGCTCTCGGGCACGTTGACCGGGATCCTTGCACAAGTTCCGTTCAGTCCAGGACTTGAGGCGCTACTGTCTTCAAATGGATTCGCTGTCGAATTTCGTGATAGCATTGCATATGTCACTCGCTTCGAAGATTCGAGTGCGCCGCGGCGATATGCTGCTTACGAAGTCGGGTGCGATAGTGGCGCAATTACCCTTGATGTTCGTAATGCCGACCTTCAGAGGCTTGTAGAGGACATTGCTCTCAAATGCGGTCTGCAAATTGTCTTGTACGGGACCCTGACCGGCAATGTCACAATCAAGTGCGTTCAGACATCGATCGAAGACGTGCTGACGTTGTTGTTTCGCGGGACACAGTATACGTTCAAACACGAGCGCGATATATATCAATTCGGATCAGCGCAACTGGAAGAAATGCGCACCAGCCGGCTAATTCGCCTGAACCACATGGTCGCCGACGACTTGATCAAGATCATTCCTGCGAGTATTTCTACCAAAATCGCTGTAACGATTGTGCAAGGCCAAAACGGCTTTATCGCGACCGGACCATTCGGGACAATAAAGGAGCTTGAGCAGTTTGTCGAATCATTCGACCGTCCCCAGGCTCAAGTCTTGATCGAAGCGTTGGTCGTCGATTTTTCCACCGACTACTTGCGAGAGTTCTCAATCATAGCCAACAACACCGGCAAGGCTGCCCTCGACGCGTCCAGCGAGCGTTACTATCCGGAGATTCAGCTCAACACCACCGGCAAGGCCGCAGACAAGTCGCTGCAAGATATCGCGGGAAGATTGGGAGTTAGTAACATTGGTCATTTGTCAGATGATTTCTATGTTCGCTTGCGAGCTCTGTCGCAGGAAGGAAAGGCGAACATCCGCTCCCGTCCGATCATTGCTGCCCTCAACGGCCATGAAGCATCTATTAGCATTGGAACGACCCAGTACTATTTGCTGAAGTCTGAAACAATCTACACGGGATCCTCCTCGACACCGACATCGCAAGTCTCACAGCGTTTTGAAACCATCAAGGCAGATATCAGCCTGAAGGTTACTCCCTGGGTAACTGCCACCGGCGAAATCATTGTGGACATTGCACCCGAGTTCAATACTCCACAGGGCCAATTTGACCCGGATATTCCACCAACGATTAACCATCGGACACTCCATTCTACTGTTCGACTGTTGGATGGCGAGACCATAGTCCTCGGCGGTTTGGTTCAAAGTAGCGAACACACTCGAATTGAAAAGGTCCCCCTGCTCGGTGAAATCCCAATCTTGGGCAGGATCTTCCAGAATCGGATCAGCACATCCGTCGAAGCCGAGTTGATGATATTTCTCACGCCAAAAGTCTACTATGGACCTGAAGCTGCCATAGATATCACCGACTATGAAAGACGTTAGGGATCAGGAGCGGGCTAAATGCAGGCGCGAATATTCAGGAAGTTCATTGGATCGACTCATGCCTTAGCACTCAAGGCGCAGAAAGCAATTCGGCGATTTCCTGCAGACCCAATTGAACACACGATTGTCCTTGAAACCAATGGCATAAATTTCGTTGTCTGGCGTGAACACCATTCGCGCAAAGCAAACACTATGATGAGAAGCGCTGTTGAGCCGCTCAATGTCGTCTCGTTTTTGAGAACAATGCGAGAAACAGAATACATCGGTGAACCAATTCCGGTGATTCTTCATCCATCCTGTGTCTGCTTAAAATCATTTCAGACAAACACCGAGAACCCCGAAAAGTGGTTAGCCTCTCATCTTGCTGAGGTCGCCCCCCCGGGTAATCGCCGGGAACTTGTCATGTGTTACCGGACTTCGACCCTGAATCATCTTCTCGTGGCTTTTGCACGTCGCTCATTTCTATCCGAATTGACAGACATGGCGCAACAGAGTCGGATTTCTCTCAAGGGCATTTATGCCGGCGGCTCACTGGCAGCGGATTCTTTGGCCCGCCAGATCGAACAGCACTGGGAGCAGAGTGTCGACTTCTCGTTGTGCCGTTATGACATTTCCCACGATGGCGATGCCATGCAGATATTTCCACGCCCGATTGCGAGTAACATTGATATCTCCTCTGCAGGTTCAAAAACCGCATCATTGCCGTCCCGACAATCGATTGCCGCGGGTCAAATGCCAACCTTATCGCCTCAATCAATACTACTCAATACAAAGGGCGAAACTATCGATTTTGCTCCGCAGATTGGACTGCCCAAGATACTTTCCTCTCACTTTGTGCAGAGATTGGTGCACGCGGAGTTCATTCTGATTCTTCTACTGCTTGGCGTTCTCTTCTTGCACTGGGGAGTTCAGACTGCTGGCGGCAATCAGTTGTCGGATACGGAATATCGTCTGGCGGTAGGCGAACTGACGGAATTGCGACAATTAAACAATCAAGCAGCGAAAGAAGTTGAACTCGCCGCCGGTCTGCAAGGACCGCGTTACAAAACCTGCAATTTCTTGAAGTCCGTGGCGGTGGCAACGCCGCCCCAGATTTGGCTCTCATCGATCACTTACGTTATTCCGACTTCTGGATCCGCCTGTGTGTTTGCCTTGAATGGATTTAGCTTGAGTGGGAACGAGCCGTTGCGATTTGCTGACTCGCTTCGCATTGTTCGCGATGTACGATCAGTGACATTGACCAAAGCGAATATTGTGGAACATCCATTACCCGGTATGGAACATAAGAGTCCACCGGACCGGTTGACCAAATTCGAAATCACGGGCGAGTATGAAAAAGAGTAGCAAACTCTGGATTAATCAGAATCGGCTTTGGATTAAGAATGCTGCCACAGCCGCGCTCTTGAGCATCATCGCACTCTTCTTGCTTACTGTGGTGATGCCGGAGATATTCTCCACGTGGTACTTGGCCGCAACATCGAAGCGTCCGACACTGGCTGAAATCGAAGGTGAATTGGCGGTCGAGAAAATTCACAGAGATGAGTTGAGGTACCTGCTTGATTCGCTGGACTTGGACGATTCGCAACAACGGCCATATCAGGCGGTCCTGACCGCAATTAGGGAACGATGTGATCGCCAGCAGATCGCACTAATTGGATATGATCAGCTTCAACAGAGTCAGCGGCAAAGCAACAAAGTTTCGTCTTATCGTCTTCTGGTCGAAGGTCGATTTCACGCAATGGCTCTGTTGCTCGCCGACTTGGAAGCTCTTCCTCATGGATTGACGATTCAGTCACTTGCGTTTGAGCAAAAGTCGCCGGGCTCCGATTTGATTCGCGGCGTCCTCGTGATCAACGCGGGAGCAGCATGATGTCGGTATTGGGATTCAAGAGGATTGTGCTCGGAGTCCTCGCTATTCTTCTGATCGTGGTTTGGATCAGAAACCTCTTATTACTACTACCGACTAAAGAAACTGTCGAGACGACTCAAACTGGCGGCAGGGCAATGAGAGCTTCGGTTCTACCTGCAAGGGGTTCTGATGATATAGTGTTTGCACTCGACTCCAACATTCGTGATCCATTTCTCCTTCCGCGAACGCTGCCGCCGAAAAATGCTACTCGTACTACTCCAGCGCCGATACCGCGGCCCGTCGAGTCAATACGGGCGTCACTTAAGGGCCACGTCTTAAACGCCACGCAGTCTTATATCGTTGCATTGGATTCCCTTACCGGAAACATAGCCTTGTATCGGATCGGTGATTCACTTAACGGATTTCACCTAAATAGAATCACACGATCAGAGATTCAGTGGAAATCAAGGAAAGGCCGTCGTCTTGTCTGGAAAACGAGTCCCTAAGACCATTAATGAGTGCGGTTCTGCTCTACTTGCGGCGTTGGCAATCCTCGCAACTTTAGCGGTGACGATTTCTGGAGTCCTCTTCTTCGGAAGCTGGCACCGAGCACAAGGAGTGATTTATCTGGAAGACGTTCGCGTACGAAGCCTCGCTGAATCAGGTATACATCATGCTATGGCGGAATTAGCCTCGGATCCACTCCACCGATTGCGCCAACACAGTGTGGTTCTTGACTCCGCAAATCAGATCACTTATACGATTCGACCTTGGGGCGCCTATCTTCGGATACAGAGCACGGGTACTGGGCGACGATTGACTCGGACACTCACTGCAGATATCGGTATGCACCCGCCGGACATTTTTGATCATGTGTTATCCCCAATAGGTCCACCTCTTCCACTGGTCGTATCAGGAAATACCTTTATCCAGGGCAACGTCTATGTCAGTTCCGGGGGAATCACCACGGGCGAGATAAATGGTCAGGGCTTTCGTGGTGCCCGGCTTGTCGACGGGACGATAGACACACTCAATCCGCGGCACCTGCCTAAATTCGATGACGCAATCTTGGTTGAGTTTCTGGATTCTCTAGATGCGACGAAGAACGAAATCCCGGAAAGCGATTATTCATTGATCTATCGTGACAATGGGGAATTAGCGGTTCTGCCTGTTGATGAAACGTTGGGTGTTCGAACTCGCGCCAATATCGAATTCGATATGCCGGACTCCATCGAGATTGAATCCACGCATTACTTTTTCGCGGAGCACACCATTCGAGTCCTCGGAAAGACGCATTTGCGTAATGTTGTTCTTGCTTCCAAAGAAGTAATCGTCGCCCATCAATCGCATTTGGAAAACTGTGTTATCGTTGCCAACCATGCTCAACTTATCGACGGTTCTACCTTCAGCGGACAAATTATCGCCACCGATACTGTTCGTATCGAGGACAATGCAAACTTGGGAAACCCCACACTAATTCTCCTGCGCGGACGCAGACTTGACGACCAAATTGTCGGCGAAGTTGAAATCTCATCATCTGGTTCATTGTGGGCAACCGTGGTTCATGGAGTCAACTCTGCCGCAAACAGCAAGATCCCTCATACAGTTGCAGCTTGCCGCTTGCATGTTTCCGACGATTCCAATTTGCGCGGATTGCTCTGGTGGGAGGGGTTCGTCGACATCGAAGGCACATTTCATGGCGCAGCCGCTGTGAATCTCTTTAGCCACTATGTCCAGCCGACAACCTACATGAATTGGCTGGTTGACACCGACCTTCGCTACCTTGATGTCGCTTCGTCGGCGGCATTTCCAGTGGCGCTTGAGAGTCGTACTCGACCCAGGTTGAGTAAGTTGATCGGCAGCGTTTCGCGATGAAGTTGTCAAACCAACTGACGCGACAGACTGCTGAATCGGGCTTCTCCCTTGTCGAG
>CAUJJY010000384.1 GCA_963205155.1 Candidatus Zixiibacteriota bacterium
TAACGGCTTGCGCTGGTTGGGACTAAACTGGGACGAGGAAATTGTCTACCAGTCATCACGACTCCACACTTACGGTCCTTTCGCATTTCAACTGGTTGAGATGGGCAAAGCCTACCGCTGCTTCTGTTCGGCGGAAGACCTCCAGCGTAAACGCGAAGCTGCCCAGGCAGCCAAAACTGACTACCACTATGAGCGAACCTGCCGCGATCTTCCCGCGGAACAGATCGCCCAAAATCTCGCGGCCGGCAAACCCTTTGTTATCAGGCTCAAGCTCCCCCTTAGCGGTACGGCGCATTTTGATGATGTTGTCCTGGGCACGATGGAAAAAGACTATCACGATCTTGATGACTTCATCATTCTCAAGACCGACGGCAATGCCATCTATAACTTTGCAGTCGTGATGGATGATCACGCAATGGGAATCACACATGTGATTCGCGGCAACGACCACATCACGAACACTTTCTTGCAGAAAGAAATCTATGAAGCCTTTGGTTGGCAGTTGCCGACTTTCGGACATCTCTCGCTGATTCTTCGCCCCGATAAGACAAAGGTCTCCAAGCGCAAAGGCGACAAGAGTGTTGATGAGTATCAGAACGAAGGCTATCTGCCCGAAGCCATTTTGAATTTTCTCGCGCTGTTAGGTTGGTCGCCCAAGGATGATCGCGAGAAGATGTCGCGGCAAGAACTGATCGACGCTTTTGCCCTGGAAGGCATCAATGCCTCGAATGCGATATTTAATCCGGAGAAGCTGACGTGGCTTAATGGCCAGTATATCATGGAAAAGACCGATCACCAACTCGCCGAAATGGTAGCGCCGCTATTGGTTGAAGCCGGGTTAACGACGAAATATTATCTGGAAACACGCTGGCAATGGTTGATGAAAATCATGGGAATGTTGAAAGAACGCTGCAAACTCGTCACCGAATTCGTCCCAGCCAGCACGTACTTCTTTGTCGACAACTTTCATTATGACGAGAAGGGCGTCCAGAAAGCCTTCACGAAAGAGGCGGCCGTACACATGACCAGACTTGCCGACAAATTCGCAGCCATCAGCGATTTCACACATGATTCCGCCGAAGCCGCTCTGCGCAGTCTGGCTGAGGAGCTTGGTGTGAAACCGGCAGTCCTGATTCACCCCACGCGTCTGGCCGCCAGCGGCTTGACAGGTGGACCGTCATTATTTGGCATGCTTGAAGCAATCGGCAAAGAACGGGTCGTCGCGCGGTTGCGCCGCGCCGTAGAATATATTGAGAGTCATTCCTCGTAAATCCACACCGTCAAAAGGTGCCTAAGCAGAGAGGAGTCAGATATGGCAAACAAGATTGCTGCCCTAAAACGAGAGGTCGAAAATCTCGAAACGGAATACGCGCAGGCGCAGAAGCGGCCGCAGCCGGACCACAAACAGATCGACCATCTTTATAAGAAACTGAAGAAAGCAAAGAAAGAACTGCTGGAACTCGAATCCGAGTAGTCAGCGCGAGTTACTCACTGATTTCCACCAAAAATTGAACCGGGCGGACTTTTGATCCGCCCGGCAGAATCTCGATACTGATCGACGTCCTCACAACATCAGTTCGAGATGTGAATTTCGCATTCTAAGGACAGGCCGCGCAAGGCGCATTTCCACCGGAGAAGATGTAGTTTATCAGATACACTGCGTCGGAGATGGTCACCAGCCCCGAACAATCCGCGTCACCTGAATCGATCGGGTTTGGTGCCGGCCCGCCAGAGAAAATGTAATTGATCAGATAGACTGCGTCGGAAATGGTCACCAAATCGCTATTGTCGGCGTCACCACAAATGAACGGCGGATCGACGATTGTGACGGATACGTTAATCGTGTCGCTCAAGGGAATGGCATTCCCGTCTTGAAGCATGATGCTGAATAAGTAAGTTGCGCTGAAAGTGGGTGTTCCGGAAATGGTCCCTGCTGCCCCGCCATTAAAGGTGCATCCGAATGGCAAGTCCCCTCCGAAAAAAGTCCATGTGTACGGCAAGGTACCGCCGATTGCGGTAAATTGGAAATTGTAGGGCACACCACTAAAGCCATTAGGAAGAGTATAGCTTTGAATATGCAGTCGGCCATCACAGGCATCGCCGATGCCATCATGATTCTCATCAAATTGTTCTACATTCGCGATATTGATGCAATTGTCGCAAATGTCGCCGGCGGCATCATTATCAACATCCTCCTGCCCCGGATTAGCTGCGAAGTCGCAATTATCAGATGAATTCGCCAAGCCGTCGCCGTCCGCATCTGAATCGCACAAGTCCCCAACGCCGTCGTCGTCAATATCTGATTGATTGGCATTCGCGTTTGCCGGACAGTTGTCGCAATCATCGCCGAGCCCGTCGCCATCTTGATCGCTTTGGGTTGGATTACTTAAGCGCAGGCAATTGTCCGAGAGATCAGGTGCGCCATCGACATCCAGATCGGTTAGGCTCCAAGGCAGGTCAGTTCGTAACGGGCCGCCAAATGCACCCATGTCATTTCGCAAGCCTCCCCGAGAAGGCCAAAGTGCAACGCCGGTGCTATCGGGATGTTCGGGATCATTGAACGTCGCGGTCGAATTGCCGGCGTCGATACATGGCGAACCGCTCTGAAGGTAGAATCCCAACGCTGTAAACAAAGGATTAGTATTGATATTCCCTGTCCCGGCAAATCCGCCTTGAACACAACTATAAGAAACAGTCGGTGATCCGGTGATCTGTCCGCCGGTATTACCATAGATAATGTTGTTCCTGGCCAAGACTGTCGTCCCCTGAACTGATAACCCGCCACCAGTCGTAGCCGAACTATTGTAGACGATCGTATTGTTCTCGAGTATGGACTGAACAGGGTTATTCCAGATCCAGACGCCTGCCCCGCCAAAAGCCTCACCTCCAGAGTTGCGGAAGAAGACATTGTTCTGAATCAATGCATCAACGTGAAAGCACACCAGGCCTCCGCCGTAACGTCCCTTGTTCCACATGAT
>CAUJJY010000385.1 GCA_963205155.1 Candidatus Zixiibacteriota bacterium
GAAGTTCTGCACGAAATCCGACTGCGGGAACAGCGTCAACAAGGTCGCCGGAGCAAACATGATCGACTGCGCAAAGATGATCGGGATAACGCCGGCGGTATTAACCGACAGCGGCAGGTGTGTCGTGACTCCGCCCATCACCTTCCGGCCGACAATGCGCTTTGCATGCTGGACCGGAATCTTGCGCTGGGCGCGCGTGACAATCACAATCGCCGCGATTGTCGCGACCATCAGGGCCAACAGAAACAGCTCGCTGAATATCGAACGCGTGCCCGATTGGATGTCCGTAAACGAATCAATGACGGCGCGCGGGAACGTCGCGATAATTCCGATGAAGATGATTAACGAAATACCGTTGCCGATACCGCGTTCGGTGATCTTCTCACCTAACCACATAATGAAAATCGTTCCTGCCGTGAAGGTGATCATGCACAACATGACAAATCCCACGCCGGGATTTACCACGACGGAAATGCCCGGTTCGGGCTGAAGCGACTGCAGCCAAACGGCGACACCAAACGACTGCATCAATGCAATCGCCACCGTGCCGTAACGCGTGTACTGCGTAATCTTCCGGCGGCCTTCTTCACCTTCCTTGGCGAGGCGCTGGAAGTACGGGAAAATCGGCGTCAACAACTGAATGATAATCGATGCCGAAATGTACGGCATGATACCCAGCGAGAAAATCGTCGCTTTCTGGAAAGCGCCGCCGACAAACATGTCAAACATGCCGAACAACGTGCCGGCCTGATTGACGAAGAATTGCTGCAATAATGCAGCATCAATACCCGGAGTCGGTACGTGACTGCCGATGCGGTATATAATCAAAATGCCGAGGGTGAAAAGAATCCTCTCCCTCAGCTCTTTGACCTTAAAGATATTCTGTATTTTCTCGATCACTTGACGATTTCCACCTTCCCTCCGGCCGCGGTGATCTTGTCAATAGCCGACTTGGAAGCCGCATGCACTTTCAAAGTGATGCTGACTTTTAGCTCACCGTTACCCAGAACCTTCACCGGTCTATTCAGTGATCTAATCAGATTATGTTCTTTCAAACTCGCGATATTGATCTCGCCGCCGGTAGCAAACTTGCGGGCGATGTCATCGACATTGACGGCCTGATAGACTGTGCCGTGAATGTTGTGGAATCCGCGCTTCGGCAGACGGCGCAACAATGGCATCTGGCCGCCTTCGTGCCACGGTTTGTACTTAAAGCCGGCACGGGCGCGAGCGCCCTTGTGACCGCGGGTCGACTGCTCGCCCAATCCCGAACCCGGGCCGCGACCAACGCGCTTGCGACTTGTGGTGGAGCCTTTCGCTTTCTGTAGTTCGCCCAGCTTCATCTTAAACTTCCTCCACCTTGAGCAAATAACTAATCGATTTTATCATGCCGCGAATTTGCGGCGTGTCATTGTGGACGACGCTGTGGTTCGTTTTGTGAATACCCAGCGCGCGTACCGTCCCGCGATGCGCCTCAATGTGACCCGACAGGCCCTTGACCAGCGTAATTTTCAAGTGCTTCGCCATAAACTAACTCAACTCCAGTTCGCGGTAGCCGCGCTGTTCTTCCTTGGTGCGCAAACGCATCAAACCGTCCATCGTCGCCTTCACGACATTGTGCGGACTGCTCGAACCCAGCGACTTGGTGAGAATGTCCTGTATACCAGCGGCATCGAGAATCGCGCGCACCGTACCGCCGGCAATGACGCCGGTACCAGCCGAGGCTGGCTTCAGCAACACGCGAGCTGCGCCATAGCGGCCGATGATTTCGTGCGGGATCGTCCCATGGACAAGCGAGACGCGCACCATGCCTTTACGAGCTGCCTCGGTGCCCTTGCGAATGGCATCGACTACTTCGGAGGCCTTACCCAGACCGATGCCGACCTGACCCTGGCGATCGCCAACACTGACGATGGCCGTGAAGGAGAAGCGTCTTCCACCCTTGATAACTTTCGCTACCCGGTTGATGTGGATGACTTTTTCCTGTAGTTCTTGTTCTTCTGATTCGTAGCGAGCCAAACTATATACCTCAATCTACCAACTAAAATTTCAAACCAGCTTTGCGAGCACCCTCGGCGACGCCTTTGACGCGGCCATGGTACTCGTAACGATTGCGGTCGAACACCACCAACTCGATGCCCTTGGCAATCGCTTTCTTGGCGACGTTTTCACCGACCAACAGCGACAGATCGCCCTTCTTCTTCGCGCTCTTGATTGTCTCGACCATATCCTTGTCGATGCTTGAGGACGACACCAGCGTAATACCGGCGACATCATCAATAATCTGCGCATAGATGTTCTTGGCCGAACGATAAACCGATAACCGCGGGCGCACCGCCGAGCCCTGGACTTTCTTGCGCACGCGCATCTGGCGGCGTTTCTGCATGCGTTGATGTATCGAATTTTTGTCAGACATTTTGTTACTCCACTATGCCGCGGTCTTGCCGGCTTTCTTGCGTACAGCCTCGCCCTTGTAGCGAATGCCCTTGCCCTTGTATGGTTCCGGCGGACGGAAGCCGCGAATTTTCGACGCCATCATACCGACCAGTTCTTTGTCCATCCCGACGACTTTGAAATGCGTCGGATCATCAAGCACCACCGAAATTCCCGGCACCGGCTTGATAATTATCGGATGCGAGAAACCCACGGCAATCTTCAGCGCCTTGCCGACCAGCTCGGCACGATAACCAACGCCCTGGATTTCCAATTCCCTCTGGAATCCCACCGTCACGCCCTGCACCATGTTGTGGATCAACTGGCGGGTCAGGCCGTGCAGCGAACGATGAAATTTGCTGTCACCCGGGCGCTCCACTGTAATGATGCCCTTGTCCAGCTTAATCGTCATCGACGGATGGAAGGTCTTCTCCAGCGACCCCTTCGGGCCGGTGACCTTCATGTCAGATCCGGACAACTCAATCTTGACCTTGTCCGGTACGGTTATCGGGGCTCTACCTATTCTCGACATAATTATCCTCTAATCCTACCACACGTAGCAGAGAGCTTCTCCGCCAACCTTCGATTTGCGCGCATCTTCACTCGTCATCAGGCCGCGCGAGGTGGTCAGGATTGTCATGCCCATGCTGCGGCTCATTTTCTGTATCTTTTCGTTGTTGGCGTATTGACGCAATCCCGGACGCGACACGCGGCGAATGCCCCGAATCACCGGCTCATCAAATTTGTTGTAGCGCAAGTAAATGCGCAACACGCCCTGCTTGTCGTCTTTCACTTCAACGGTCTTCTTGATAAAGCGGTGCTCTTCAAGAATGCGGGCGATTTCACGCTTGATATTCGAAGCAGGAACATCAACCTTCTTCATCCGGGCCTTGCAGCCGTTTCGGATGCGGGTCAGCATATCCGCAATCGGATCTGTGGTCGTCATCGTCTCTTAATCCTTCCCTACCAACTCGCCTTGACAACGCCCGGTAAATCACCGGCCAGCGCCATCTCGCGGAAACATAAACGGCAGATGCCAAACTTTCTGTAATAGGCGCGGGGGCGTCCGCAACGACGACAGCGGCTGTATGCACGCGAAGAAAACTTCGGCGTGCGCTGCTGCTTCTTGATCAAACAGGTTTTTGCCAAGCGTGCTCCTTACGACTTTCTGAACGGCAGCTTCATGTGAGTCAGCAAATTCAAAGCTTCCTCATCCGTCTTCGCCGTCGTGACAATTGTGATATTCATACCCCGGATCTTGTCGATCTTATCATAATCGATCTCCGGGAACAGAATCTGCTCTTTCAATCCGATGGTGTAGTTGCCGCGTCCGTCAAACGACTTCGGCGATATACCGCGAAAGTCGCGGACACGCGGGAAAGCGACCGAAACCAAACGGTCAAGAAATTCATACATCTTTTCGCCGCGCAACGTCGTGGCAATACCGATCGGCATCCCTTCGCGCAGCTTGAAATTCGCGACCGACTTGGTGGCGCGCCGCACATGCGGCTTTTGGCCGGTAATCATCGTCAAATCGCCCGTCGCCGCTTCCAGCGCCTTGGCATTTTGAATCGCTTCGCCCAGGCCGACATTGATCACGATCTTCGTGATCTTCGGGACCTGCATCACGTTCTTGTATCCGCCCTCTTTCATCAAGCGCGGTACAACTTCGTCTTTGTAGTAAAGTTTAAATCTTGCCATAGTAGTTTACTTAAATGTTTTCTCCCGACTTCTTGCTGATGCGCAGCTTGCTGGAAACCCGGCCGTCTTCACTGCGGACAATGTGATAGCCCACCCGTGTCGGCATATTCGCCTTGGTATCCATCAGCATCACCTTCGAAATATGCAGCGAACCTTCCTTCTCAACCACTCCACCCTTGGGGTTCTTCTGCGTCGGACGTGAATGCCGCTTGACCAGATTGACACCCTCGACCCAGATGCGCATTTTTTCGGGATCGACCATCAACACACGCGCGGTCTTGCCCTTGTTCTTGCCGCTAAGAACTCTTACCGTATCGCCTTTGCGGATCTTCATAGTCTTACACAACCTCCGGAGCCAGCGAGACAATCTTCATGAACTGCTTCTCGCGTAATTCGCGGGCAACCGGCCCAAAGATACGCGTTCCGCGCGGTTCCTTCTGATCGTTAATGATAACCGCCGCGTTTTCTGAAAAACGCACCGTCGAACCGTCCTTGCGGCGCACCGCATCAACCGTCCGAACCACAACGGCGCGGCAGACTTCCGATTTCTTCACCGTGCCGCCGGGTATTGCATCTTTGACCGTGCAGACAATTATGTCGCCGATCCGGGCATACCGCCGGCGCGTGCCGCCCAATACGCGGAAACACATCACCTTCTTGGCGCCCGAATTATCTGCGACGTTGAGCCGCGAATACTCCTGAATCATTTCCTATACCGCTTTCTCGACGACTTTAACCAGACGCCATCTTTTCAACTTGGAGAGTGGGCGGGTTTCCATCACCAGTACCTTGTCGCCAATACCGCAGACATTCTGCTCATCATGAGCATACAGCTTCGAGCGGCGCTTGATAACTCTGGTGTACAACGGATGCTTCATCTTGCGTTCCAGCTCCACGGTAATCGTCTTCTCCATCTTGTTGGAAACGACGACGCCGACTCTGGTCTTGCGAAATTTTCTCTCCACCCCTACTCCTTCTTATCCAGCATAATCTTGCCACTCACTGCCAGGTGCGTCTTGCCGAGCTGCTCTTCACGCAACAACGTGAAAATGCGGGCCAGGTCGCGGCGTACGTAACGCATCCGCACCGGATTCTGCGCCTGCTTGGTTTTCTTCTTCAGCCGGAGATTGAACAACTCGTCCTCGAGCTCCGACTTCTTCTGCATGACCTCTTCGTGGGTCAAATCCCGTAAGGCTACTATTTTCATAAAACTCTACGCCGCCGCTGCTTCGCGTTTGACAAATTTCGTTTTCAGCGGAAGCTTCGAAGCGGCTAATCTCATTCCCTCTTCGGCAAGCTTCTCGTTGACACCCTCGATCTCAAAAAGTATGCGTCCCGGCTTGATCACTGCGACCCAAAACTCCGGCGCGCCCTTGCCCTTGCCCATTCTCGTTTCCGCCGGCTTCTTGGTCACCGGCTTGTCCGGAAATATCCGGATCCAGATCTTGCCGCCGCGCTTGATATGACGCGTTAAAGCCACACGCGCGGCTTCGATCTGGCGGTTGGTGATCCAGGCCGGTTCTAATGCCTTAAGACCAAACTCGCCGAAATCGATATCGGAACCACGATACGCCAGTCCATTGCGACGACCGCGGTGGTGCCGGCGATACTTGATTCTTTTTGGCATTAACATAATTATCTACTCCAAAATCCCAAAAGTGACAGACTTGCAATATATCCGTGGAACTCTCTGTCCGCAAGTCATTTCTTCATCAATTACTGTGCCTGTTGCGGCCCTCTGTCGCCGCCGCCGCCAGCGCCACCACCACCGCCCGGCTTGCGAATCCGGCCGCGCTGCTGATGCTGCCCGCCGCCTCCGCCACCGCCGCCGCGACGTCCACGATCACCACCGCGGTCTCCACCACGGCCGCCGCGATCGTCCCGGAAACGCGGGCGCTCGCCCTGCTGGCTCTGCTGCTGGTCTTCCTGGCGCTTCGCCGGCTCGGCAAAACGGTCAAGAATCTCACCGCGACAAATCCAAACCTTGACGCCGATACAGCCATAAGCCGTATGAGCGGTCGAAGTCGAATAGTCAATATCCGCTCTCAACGTATGGAGAGGAATACGACCGTCTTTGTACTTTTCCGTGCGCGCTATTTCCGCACCGCCCAAACGACCGCCGCACTGGACCTTGATCCCTTCGGCGCCCATCTTCATCGTCGCCCCGATCGCCTTCTTCATGGCGCGGCGGAAACTGATGCGGCCTTCCAATTGGCGCGCAATTGAATCCGCAACCAAACGGGCCGAAAGCTCGGGCTTTTTGACCTCAATAATATTGAGAGTAATTTCGGTGTTGGCCAGAAGACGCAGCTCCTCACGCAGTTTGTCGACTTCAATTCCCTTGCGGCCGATAACAATGCCCGGACGCGAAGTATGAATGTCAACCGTGACCTTCTTCGGGTCGCGAAGAATTTCGATGTTTGCCAAACCGGCGTTTTCTAAACGCTGGGTGACATAGCGCTTGATCTTAAGATCGGAAGCAACCAAGTCGGCAAAATTGCGTTGAGCGAACCACTTGGAGTTCCAGCCGCGAATGATTCCCAGTCTTAATCCGACTGGATGAGTTTTCTGACCCAACTTACTCTCCTCTATTCCTTAGCATCTGATTTTGCTTCTTTGGTGTCCTTGGTTTCCTTGCCGGCTGCCGCGGCTCCGGCTTTCGCCTTGCCCTTGCGGCGCTCTTCACGAGCCTCACCGGAAACGATAACCGTAATGTGACACAACCGATGTTTGATCGGTGTAGCGCGCCCCATCGAGGCCGCGCGATAACGTTTGTAGGCCGGTCCGCCATCCACGAAGATCGTCGCGATGGTCAGGTCTTCCGGCTTCAGCCGCGAAGTTCCCACCGTGCTGATCGCATTGGCGGCAGCGGATTTGACGACGCTGCGAATCGGTTCGGCCGCGGATTTCTGAACGAAATCAAGCGCCGAAATCGCCTTGTCGACCTTCATTCCGCGAACCAGGTCGGCGACTAACCGCACCTTGCGGGCGGACATGCGCAGAAAACGCGCCTTTGCTGTTGCTTCCAAATACATTGTCAATCCCTCGCCTACTTAGTGGCCGGCGCAGCAGCGACCTTGGTGGTTTTCTCGGTCAATTTTTGGCCGGAGTGGCCGCGGAAAGTGCGCGTCGGCGCAAACTCCCCGAGCTTGTGTCCCACCATGTTTTCGGTCACGTAAACCGGGATGAATTTATTGCCGTTATGAATCGCGAGCGTATGCCCGACAAATTCCGGAGAAATCGTGGAGCGGCGCGACCAGGTCTTGACAACCTTCTTTTCGCCGGTGGAATTCAGAGCGTTGACCTTCTTCATCAGATGGTCATCGATAAATGGTCCTTTTTTCAACGAACGAGCCATTAGTTTACCACTCTCCTCTTACTTTCTCCGCTTAATAATCATCTTATCAGAATTCTTCGCCTTGCGCGTCTTCTTACCCTTGGACTTCAATCCCCAGGGCGAGCAAGGGTGACGACCGCCGGACGAACGGCCTTCGCCGCCGCCCATCGGATGGTCAACCGGGTTCATCGCCACACCGCGCACCGAGGGCTTGCGGCCCATCCAGCGGCTGCGGCCGGCTTTACCCAGTGAAATCGAATCATGCTCGATATTGCCAACCTGTCCTATCGTAGCGATACAATTCAGTCTCACCAACCGAACTTCGCCGGAAGGCAGCTTCAAGTGCG
>CAUJJY010000386.1 GCA_963205155.1 Candidatus Zixiibacteriota bacterium
GAGACGAAAATCGAAATCGGCAGTGGGCTGGTTGCGAAACTCGCAGCTGATGCAGGGTTGAAATCTTACAGCTCAATTCACTTCGTAGTCGATGCAAATGTTGCGCGGCTGCATGGGAACACCCTGCTCGAACCTCTCATCGACGCCAAAAAGTTCTACGCGGTGCCGCCGGGGGAGAAGCAGAAGAACATCAAGAGTGTCGCCAAGCTCCTGCGTTGGCTGCATGATCAAAATGCCGACCGCAAGTCGCTGTTGATTGCGATTGGCGGCGGTGTGGTCACGGACCTAGCCGGGTTTGGAGCTTCGACATACATGCGGGGAATCGCATACATTTCGCTGCCGACGACATTGGTTGGCCAGGTTGATGCCGCTATCGGCGGCAAGACTGCGATTAATCTCGGCGGAACGAAAAATATCGCCGGAACATTTTATCCGCCCAAACGCGTCATCTGCGACCGCGATTTTCTCGCGACGTTGAAAAAAAGCCAACTGCGCGACGGACTGGTTGAGGCGATCAAGATATTTGCGGCGCGGGACAATGCGGGGTTTCGAATACACACTGCGCGACTTGGCGATTATCTGAATGGAAACGACCTCACGCAGTTGATATCCGCGGCGGTCGCACTTAAGGTCGAAGTTGTAAATCGAGATCCGTTCGAGAAGGATCTGCGCCGGGTGTTGAATTTTGGCCACACAGCAGGGCATGCGTACGAGGCGATCACCGGCCATTCGCACGGTAAGTCAGTGGCATTCGGGATACTTCTGGCGCTCGAGTTGTCCCGTAAATTGGCGAAACTTAGTGAGAGGGACAGTGATGTCGTTGACGCGGCTGTTCGGTCTCTTTATCAGCGTTTTGCAGGGAAGGAAATCACTTCAGAATCGCTGTGGGAGCGGATGTTGCATGACAAGAAGAGCAGCGGCGGCAAGGTCAATTTTGTGCTGTTAAAAAAATGTGGCGAGCACACAGTGAAAAGCGTAGACTATTCTCAATTCGCGCGAGCTTTTGAGCAGACGCGGGAGATGTTGGAAGCATGAAGAAGATCATCGTCATCAATGGCCCCAATCTGAATCTGTTGGGCGAACGACAGCCGGAGGTCTACGGCAAGACGACCTTGCCCGAATTGGAGGGCCGGCTCAAGAAATTCGGCAAAGAGCTGGGCTATCAAGTTGAGTGTTTCCAATTCAATTCCGAAGGGGAGATCATCGATTGCCTGCAAAAGTACCGCAAAGGTGTTGCCGGAATTGTGTTAAATCCGGCAGGTTACAGCCATACTTCAATCGTGATTCTGGATGCTCTGCTGGCCGTCGAAGTCCCGGCGGTGGAAGTTCACATCTCCAACATCTACAAGCGCGAGGAGTTTCGCCGCAAGTCGATCACTGCCGCAGGTTGTGCAGGTCTGATCAGCGGATTGGGAATTGCCGGATACGAGTTAGCCATTCAATACATTGTCAATACAGCCAAAGGATAGTCTATGAAATTCATGTACACGAATGGGAAGTTCCATTCGCCCGAGCAGAACAACATGTCTTCGATGATGCAGTCGGTTAACTACGGCACGGCGGCATTCGAGGGAATGAAGGCGTATTATCTCGAGGACAAGAAGAATTGGTACTTGTATCGTCCCGAGAAATACTATCAACGCCTGGTGCGCTCGACGAAGATGCTCGATATCGATTTCAAAGTGTCGGAGAAGGAATTTATCGATGCAGTCGCAACATTGATCAAGAAGAACAATGTCAGGATGGACACCTATATCCGTCCGGTAGTTTTTCGCAGTGAGAAGGGCGTTGGCTTGATGCGCCCTTCGGATTATGGACTGTCGATATTCATTCAATCGATTCCCTTTAGTTCGGCAAATCAGTATCGTTGCTGTTTTGTCTCGCAGAAGCGGCCCACCGATGGTACTTTTGCGGGGAAGCTGACCGGCAATTATCTGTTGTCATTCTTCAGCGCGATCGAAGCCAAGAAGAAGTGTTATGATGTCGGTATCTTGTCTTCGACCGAGGGTCATGTCTCGGAAGCTTCAATCATGAACCTGTTCTTCGCCAAGGATGGAAAGCTATTTACGCCATCAATTGAATGCGGACCGCTGGGAGGTATCACGCGGCTCTCGGTTATGCAGTTGGCAAAGGAACAACTTGGACTGAAGGTAACCGAGGGCAAATTCAAGCGCGAGCAGCTACTCAAGGCGGACGAGATTTTCTTCACGGGAACGGGTTCCGGTGTGAATTTCGTCAAGCAGCTGGAGAAGCGGAAATTCAATCTTGCCCGCAAGGATCAGATTGCGCTCGAAGTCGCTCGCGTGTTCGACGAGGTGACCCATCTCAAGATCAAGAAATACGCCGACTGGCTGGTGGCGGTGAAGTAGACGGAATTTACGAACGATTCGCGCAACAAAAAAGCCCCGATCGCCTAATCGGGGCTTTTTTATTCGTGATCTGCGCGCTTGGTCATTCACGCACAGACCCAGCAACCGGAATTACTTGACCAGCAACATCTTTCTGGTCTGCGTGAATCCCTCACTCTCGAATTTGTAGAGATAGACGCCGGAGGACACCGTGTTGCCACCGTTGTCCTTGCCGTTCCATCTGACTTGATGGCGGCCGGCGCTCATGACTTCACTCAATACTGTGGCGACCTTCTGGCCGGCAGTGTTGTAGACAGTGATCAGAACATTGGCCGATTTCGGCAGAGCAAATTCGATTATCGTTTCCGGATTGAACGGATTCGGATAGTTCTGTCCCAGAGCGAAGCTGGTGGGCAGAACGTTCTTCTCAAGACGCGCGGTCATGAGACTGCCGTTGTAATCGGCAATTTCCGCACTTACCAATTCAGCCTCGCCGGAGATCTCCAGAAGCGGTACTGAACCGGCAGCGATCGACTTGCTCGAAATGTCGTAGATCAACACGCGAACCTGGCCGTCGACCTCGCTCTGCGCGACTGTCATGTCGGTCAGGCTGTTAATCGTATAAGACTCTCCGACGTTGAAGACCAGCAATGCGGCGCCGATCTCAACACTGGCGTCGGTCGATACTACACTGCCTTCCTGATTAACGGTCACGCTATTGGCAAACGGCGTCAACTTGCCGAACGGCAGAGCGTCGCCGACGATTACTCGTACCAAGTAGACCAAATCACCGACCGAGAGGCTGGTGCCGTCGCGGTTGACATCGGAGGCCGCGATTTGGGCCTCGCGACGCATCGGATCCGGATCCAGCGCGGCCATTCCATATAGGAAGTAGTTGGTGTACAATACTGCATCGGCAATTTCATAAGCGATGCCGTTGAGGTTCAAGTCGCCGGGTGCGTCGATCGAGTCAGCGCAGACGATGTCAACACCACCCTCCCAGAATTCGATGCAACGAATCGGTTCGTACTTGTCACCCAACATGCAGAAGTCCTGCGCACCAACGCCGAACGGACGGTTGTAGTCCGGGAAATTGGCATCATCGAATTCATCCCAAACGGCGTTGCCTTCGAAGGAGAAGATACGCTTCTCGATATAGAGGGTGTCGCCGGTTATGGTGGAGATTGCGTTGTCACCGCAATCGATCCAGAAGAATCGCACCGGCACGTACTGGCATTCGTAACTGCGATCATTGGTAACAAGGAACTTCAGACGGAACAGCTCCTGTGGCGAAGGTATCGCCGGGCCGAAGCAGGTCGGGTGATTAGCACCGTTGCTGACATCAGCGACCGCAACGACTCTCACCAGGCCGGAAGGACATGAACCGGAGCAATTGCCCTGGGCGCCGTAGCGGTAGGTGAAGTACTCCCAGCCGCAGGTCGTAAGCATCGAACCCGGCTGGGCATCGACGAAGTTCAAACCGGAGTTGTCATAGCTCATCAAGAAGTCAAAGCCGCCGAAATCCTGACCGGCACCTTCGATGGTCACCGAGACATATTCATAGTGACCCTGCAGTGAATTGTGGGTCTTCTCGGCCTTCACGATGAAGCAGGTTGCGGTGTCGCAGTCGATGAAACGCACCCAACGCGTATGCGTCGTCTGCGCGATCAGTCCGCAACTGTCGGTGACAGTGACCGTGTAGTTATAGACATCGTCGAAGGCATTGGCCGGCGTGAAGCAGAACAGGCCGGAGCCGTTGGTATAGTTGAGCGTCGCGGGCGCCGGACTGACGGTGACACTCTGCACATTGCCGTTCACATCCGCATAACTGAATGGAACGCAAATTTGCATTGGACCGGTCTCACTGCAGAAGATTGTGGTGTCGCCCTGATCAACCGAGGCTGACGGGGCATTGTTCAATCTCACTGTTACGACAGCGGTGTCGAAGTCGGTCGCGCCACAGGCATCAGTCGCCTTGAGAACGAACGAGAAAGTGCCGCTTGAAGCCGGAGTGAAACAGATCTGCGAGCCGTTGTAGGTGCCCGGACCTGCGACCAACGAGCAGTCAGTCAGGTTGTTGTTCGGGTCGGAGCAACTCGCCGCCCAGCAAATCGACTGACCGGGTGTCTGGCAGGTCAGGTTCTGATCGGCGCCGGCGTTGGCGACCGGTGGAGCATTCAGGACGACAGTCACGATAGTCTGACATGTGTCCGGAATTCCGCAAGCATCGGTAACGATCATTCGGATGATGTTCTGACCGACAACCGGGGTTAGGCAGACTGTGCCGGCATTGTATGTGCCGCCAGTGACTGTGGTGGTGGCAATGTTGTTGTTCGGGTCGGTCGCGCTGAAGCCGGGAATACAAATCTGCGACAGGTTGCAGGCAAAGACTGTGGTGTCGCCGTGGCAATTCGCAACCGGCGCGGCATTCAGGGTTACCGTCACAACGGAAGTGTCGAGATCAGTCGCGCCGCAAGCGTCGGTGGCTTGCAGTACGAAGGTGAAGGTACCTGCGCCAGCCGGCGTGAAGCAGATCTGCGAACCGTTGTAGGTGCCGGGTCCGGAGACCAAAGTACAGCTGGTCAGGTTGCTGTTCGGATCGCTGCATCCGGCGGTTATGCAGATCGGGGCCGGGCTACACTGGAATAGCGTTGAATCACGACCAGCGTCGGCAACCGGGGCCTGGTTGAGCGTGACATTGACGACGGAAGTGTCATAATCAGTCAAGCCGCACGCATCCGTGGCTTTGAGTACTAATGTGTAGATTCCCGACGCGGCCGGAGTGAAGCAGATCGTCGAACCATTGTAGGTGCCCGGACCAGAGACTAACTGACAGGTGGACAGGTTGCCGTCCGGATCACTGCAAGCAGCAGAGATACAGATCGGAGCCGGTGTGCATTGGAACAATGTCGAATCGTTGCCGACAGTCGCAACCGGCGCTTGGTTGATTGTGACATTGACGACCGAAGTATCATAGTCGGTCAAACCGCAGGCATCGGTCGCCTTCACGATGAAGGTATAGATTCCGGAAGCAGCCGGCGTGAAGCAGATGCCGCCGCCGTTAAGCGTGCCCGGACCGGAGGTCAATTCGCAGTTGGTGAGGTTAGCATCAGGGTCGCTGCAACCGGCGGCAATGCAGATTTGGGCTGGAGCGCATTGGAAGAGCGTCGAGTCGCGTCCGGCATTGGCTAACGGCGGAAGATTGACCGCTACCGTAACGACCGCGGTATCGAAGTCGGTGGCGCCGCAGGCATCGGTCGCTTGAAGCACAAAGGTGTAAACACCTGCACCGGCTGGCGTGAAGCAGACATTTGAGCCGTTGTACGAGCCCGGACCTGAAACTAGCTGACAGGTGGACAAGTTGCCGTCCGGATCACTGCACGAGGCCGGGATACAAATCGGCGCGGCGCCACACTGGAAGACGGTTGAATCATTGCCCATCGTCGCCACCGGCGGCTGATTGAGAGTGACCGTTACTACTGAAGTATCGTAATCGGTCGCACCGCAGGCATCAGTCGCCTGAAGCACAAATGTGAAGGTGCCGGCACCGGCAGGGGTAAAGCAGATCGCTGAACCGTTATAGGTGCCTGGACCTGATACTAACTGACAAGTCGAGAGGTTGCCGTTCGGATCACTGCAGGCGGCAGTGATGCAAATCGGAGCAGGAACGCACTGGAACAGTGTCGAGTCGCGACCGGCATCGGCAACTGGAGCTTGATTGAGGGTGACATTGACAACCGAAGTATCATAGTCGGTCAAGCCGCAGGCATCGGTGGCCTTTAGCACAAGTGTGTAGGTACCAGAGGCCGCCGGAGTGAAACAAATCGTGGAGCCGTTATACGTACCCGGTCCAGAGACTAATTCACAAGTCGAGAGGTTACCGTTCGGGTCACTGCAAGCGGCGGTGATGCAGATCGGTGCCGGGGTGCACTGGAACAATGTCGAGTCATTGCCCGCATTCGCAACTGGAGCTTGATTTAGTGTGACATTAACGACTGAAGTGTCGTAGTCGGTCAAGCCGCAGGCGTCGGTAGCTTTGAGCACAAAGGTGTATGTTCCTGAAGCGGCCGGTGTGAAGCAAATCGCGGAGCCGTTGTATGAGCCGGGTCCGGAGACCAACTGGCAAGTAGAGAGATTCCCGTTCGGATCACTGCAAGCGGCGGTGATGCAAATGGGCGCCGGTGTGCACTGGAACAACGTCGAATCATTGCCCGCGTTAGCAATCGGAGCCTGGTTGAGTGTGACATTGACAACCGAAGTATCAAAGTCCGTCAAACCGCAGGCATCGGTAGCTTTGAGCACAAAGGTGTATGTTCCTGAAGCGGCCGGCGTAAAGCAAATTGCTGAACCGTTGTAGGTGCCGGGTCCAGAGACTAACTGACAAGTGGAGAGATTGCCGTTCGGATCACTGCAGGCGGCGGTGATGCAGATTGGTGCCGGTGTGCACTGTGCGAGGGTCGAATCGCGACCAGCGTCAGCAACCGGAGCTTGATTGATGGTGACATTGACGACGGAAGTATCGTAGTCGGTCAGGCCGCAAGCATCGGTGGCCTTGAGTACCAAGGTGTAGGTGCCCGAAGCTGCCGGTGTGAAGCAAATCGCGGAGCCGTTGTATGAGCCGGGTCCGGAGACTAACTGACAAGTGGAGAGATTGCCGTTCGGATCACTGCACGCGGCGGTGATGCAAATCGGCGCCGGTGTACACTGGAACAATGTTGAGTCACGACCGGCATCAGCAACTGGTGCCTGATTGAGGGTGACGTTAACGACTGAAGTATCGTAGTCGGTCAAACCGCAGGCATCGGTGGCCTTTAGCACAAGTGTGTAGGTACCGGAAGCAGCCGGCGTGAAGCAAATCACCGAGCCGTTGTAAGTTCCCGGACCAGAGACCAACTCGCAAGTTGACAGATTACCGTTCGGATCACTGCAGGCGGCAGTTATGCAGATTGGTGCCGGGGTGCACTGGAACAGCGTCGAGTCGCGACCAGCATCAGCGACTGGTGCCTGGTTAAGCGTGACGTTGACGACGGAAGTATCGTAGTCGGTCAAGCCGCAGGCATCGGTGGCCTTCAACACGAAGGTATATGAACCCGATGCTGCTGGTGTGAAGCAGATCGCCGAACCATTGTAAGTGCCGGGTCCAGAGACTAACTGACAAGTGGAGAGATTGCCGTTCGGATCACTGCAGGCGGCGGTGATGCAGATTGGAGCCGGTGTGCACTGGAACAATGTGGAGTCGCGGCCAGCATCGGCGACCGGAGCGGCATTGATTGTAACAGTGACGTTTGTCGTGCAGGTATCGGCTTTGCCGCATGCGTCTGTCACGATGAATGTAATGCCGTAAACTCCTGTCGCTGGCGCATTGAAGCAAACCGTTGTACCGGTCAACGTCCCAAGCGACGTTGTTTTGCCTGTGATATTGTTGTCAACATCTGTTGCAACAAATCCGTCGAGACAGACTTGTCCCGGCGCGCAAAATGCAATCGAAGTATCGGCCACGCATTGGGCAATAGGCGCTGAATTCATCACGACATTGACGGTCGTAGTACAGGTATCGGCCACGCCACAGGAATCAGTCGCGATCACTCGGAGCAAGTTCGCACCGACGACCGGCGTGAAACAGACCTGGCCGCTTAAGATCGTTCCCGTTGACACGGTCACGGTGGCGAGATTGCCGTCCGGGTCGCTGGCGCTGAAACCATTCAGGCAAATCGGTGCCAGCGTACAGACCAGCAATGAAGTATCGGGGATGCAACTGACCGTCGGAGGTAAATTCGGGCAAATCGCAACAGAGTAAGGTGACGTTTGCGGATTCACTGCCGGATTCGAAAGAGTATACTGACCATCCGATGCAGTGATATAGTATTCAAGCGCAGAACGACAATTTAACAAGTTCGCCGAAATGGTATAGCAGAAGATACTATCATTCGGACCTCCTTGCTGTGTCATGCCGACATCGGTGTAAGTGGGATAACCCGGACTACCAACAAGGCGATAGAAGAGCCGGACGGTGAACGAAGCCGGTGGTGTATCCAGATCAGTTACTTTTACGCAGATTTGCAGCGGACTTGTGCGAATCTGGCACGTATCGCTCAAGTTGATCGTCGGAGGAGTGCGGACGATGACAGGAGGCGCCTGCTCTTGGCATGAGGCTTCATCGCAGTCAATGCAGTTTCCGCCAACTTTGTGACAGATCTTAGTCACGTGGATTGAGCCGTCCTGAATAGTATCGAGGCTGGTGTAGCAGATTTTGTAGCGGCTACAGATACGGATCTTAATTTCATCATAGACCGAGTCAATTAAGGCGCCGGAGGGAGCATGACGCCAGAATCCGCCAGTACCGTTAGCAAAAGCCTGCATCGCTTCTGTGTTGTAGTAAGTATTGGTGATCGGGCCAAGATTGAATGTGTAAATCGGTATGCTGGCGCCGTTGGCGAAATTGCAGATTAGCGTTGAGTCATCCGTGTAAGGCTGGGTCGCCGGATTGCCAACACCGTTGGGAGGTTGCGGTGTTATGTGGCTCCGGTTTTCGAGTCCATCGGTAAACGCAATAACAGCTTTACTACCCAGCTCCGCGACCGTGACGTTCACTCCCTGCCAGACACCATCAAATGCAGCGGTATTGCCGCTGGCGACAAGGCCATTGATTTTGGACAGTAGCAGGGTTGTATCGCTGGTAAAGGTCTGAACGGTCGTTACGGAACTTGCAAAGGAAACAATCGCGACGCGATCATAGGCATCCATGTTGCGGACGAAGCGCCGCATTGCGCTTTTGGCATCGTTGAGTCGATTATTTTCGGTCATACTGCCCGAAACGTCGACAACCAGACAAATTGAGGTGATGCAAGAATCGACACTTAACTCCTGCACTGTAAAATTGCCCGGACCAATCAGAACCCCATTCTGATACACACAGAAGCTATCGGCGGTGAGTCCGCCAATGGGGTTGCCGAAGGCGTCCAGCGCTTCCACATAAGTACAAATGAGAGGAAACAGGGAACAATCGAGTTGTGTGATGTTGATTGTGTCCACTACCGGAGAAGTCATTTTACCCAAGCTGGTGGACAGCGGGGGCGGTTTAACAGACCATTCTGCCTGATCAGTCGTGTCGATATAGGTCAAATCATCAGGCGGGCCCACAACGATGTATTGAGCAGCCGCCGTAGAGACTAGCATCAGCGCCAACGCCAATGCGAGCATTAACCTCTGTTTCATAAACCTCCCAAGAGTGCTGAAAAAGTTCGCACAAATATTCGGATGATGGACTAAATCTCAAATTAAGTTTGTAGAGCCTCGGTTGGACTCGGCGCTAAATCATCGCCGGGACCTACTACCTCTAAATCGATAAACTTCCATGAACTTGTGACGGATTTGTTTTTGGTCACAGTGTGACACATTTCGATCCGACTCTATTGGAGATGACAATCGCGGAATGCCTTGACGGCGGGGAAAACGTGCAATGAATGAGAGGACGCAAGGTGCGAATTAAACCGAATAGAATTTTGCTGCGCTTTACCCGAGTTTCCCGATTGACCTCCAGTCGTTATTAAATTCCCACTAATCCGCGCAAACAGAAAACTACAACACCATGAGCTGAGTTGAACGATTTCGACTCAACCTGATTTTCTTCCGGTGCTTCTTTGCCTGCCACGAACACCACATAATCTAAAAAATCTTTTTATGATACAGTTGTACTGCGAAGTACCTATTGACCTGCTATAAGGAAGGGGATTTGTCCATTTTTGTCAAGATATTTTTAGTGAGTTAGTCAATTTCTTGACTGATTTAATTGGAACGCTAACATAGAGATACGTCGTCCAAGTGGTGGCGATTTCCCATAATCTGGGTCATTCAGAAGGCCTATGATAGGTCCAAATCGGGAAGGACTGCAAATCGGCCAACGTAAGTGATTGATTAGCATTGGCTTGAAATTAAAATGTGGTAGTTTTTGGCTATTTTGCTCGCGTTGCTGATTTGGGTGGCGACATGTCGAAATTGATACCATATTTGCTGCAACTATGAGACTCAAAGTTTGCACCGAAGATCAGATTAGAGAAGGGGGCGTCAAGTCCCTGAAGATTCTTGCTCGAAATGTCGCAGTGTTCCGTCTCAACGGCGTGTTGTACGGTCTTGAAGCTGACTGCAAGCACATGCGCGCCTCGATCGCTTACGGCAAAATTGACGGGACGATCATTACCTGTCCGGCGCACGGGTGGCGGTATGATATCACGACGGGAGATTGCCTAACCGAGGCGTGGGCTAAGCTCAAGACTTATCCGGTCGACGTTGTGGACGGCGTGGTCTATATCGAAATCTAAGGTGGTGCTAACTACCAACCCAGGAGTTGCTCGAGGTTGGTGTTGATTTTTTCGACGATATCTTCGTACTCTTTCTTCTTCGCCTGCTGTTGCTCGACAACGGTCTTCGGCGCCTGCTCGACAAACTCGCGGTTGGCAAGTTTTTTCCGTGTCTTCTCAAGCAGTCCGGTGATGTTCTCCAGCTCTTTCTGCAAGCGGGCGCGCTCCATATCGATATCGATCAATCCAGCCAGCGGAATGAAAATTTCGACAGAAGGAATGACTGCTGACGCTGCCAGCGGCGGCTTCTTGACATCTTCGCCGATGACGAGACGCTCGATTTTGCCAAGATTAACAATGTAGTTTTGGTTGGCTTCGAGTGTTTCGCGCAAAGCGGTATCGGTGATCTTGAGATGAACCTCGGCGCGCTTGGAGGGTGGGACATTCATTTCCGCGCGAATATTGCGGATAGCATTGACGACCCGCTGGAGCTTATTCATCATCTCTTCCAACTGAAGGTCGATCAATTTCTCATCGGCTCGGGGGTAGCTCGTGTTGAGGATCGAGTCTTGGCCTTCAGGAAGCTTATGCAACAAGTGCCAGATTTCTTCTGTGATGAATGGTGCAAACGGGTGCAGCAGTATCAGGATGTTATTCAGGCAGTACCCGGTGACGCGTTTGGCGAGCATCTTGTCCTCGGGGTCGTCATCATTGTAGAGGCGCGTTTTGACCAGCTCGATATACCAATCGCAGTAGTCGTGCCAAACGAAGTCATAGAGCTGTTTGCCGGCGGCGTTAAACTTGAAGTCGGTTAGCGAATCGCCGGTGATTTTGATTGTCTCGTTCAATCGTGACAAAATCCAGCGATCCATTAGCGGCATCTTGTCTGCGATAGGCATTTTCCCGAGGTCGCCCTCGCCGACGTCATCACCGAGGTTCATCAGGATGAAGCGTGATGCATTCCAAAGCTTATTTCCGAAGTTGCGTCCAAGTTCAAACGTGTTCATCGCGATGTTCGGATCCTGGCCCTCCGGTGTGGAAAGGATCAGCGATAGGCGCATGCTGTCGGCGCCGTATTGATTGATGACTTCAATCGGGTCGATGCCGTTGCCCTTGGATTTGGACATCTTCTGACCATGGGCGTCCCGGACGGTGCCGTGAATGTAGACATCATTGAAAACCAGCTTATCCGTAAACTCATATCCGGCCATGACCATTCTCGCAACCCACAAGAAGATGATTTCGCTCGCCGTAAAGAGCGAGTTGGTCGGATAGAATTTCTTGAGATCTGGCGTATCTTGCGGCCAGCCAAAGGTTGAAAAGGGCCACAGCCACGACGAGAACCAAGTATCGAGAACGTCCTCTTCCTGATAGACATCGGTGCTATTGCACTTGCGGCACTTGGTCGGCGCCTGTTTGAGAACCATTTCCTCGTTACATTCGCGGCAATAGTAAACCGGAATGCGATGACCCCACCATAATTGGCGAGAGATGCACCAGTCGCGGATGTTCTCCATCCAGTAGAGGTAGGTTTTTGACCAGTGATCGGGATGGAAGCGGAGTTGCCCGTTCTTCAGTGCCTCGATTGCGGGTTTAGCCAGCGGTTTCATGCGAACGAACCATTGTTCGGACAGATAGGGCTCGACAACGGTAGAGCAACGATAGCAGGTGCCTACGGAGTGTTCGTAGTCTTCGACTTTGGCGAGTAGGCTCTTTTTCTCGAGTTCTTCCAGAACGAGTTTGCGACCCGTCTTGATATCGAGACCCTTGAACTTGCCGGCGTTTTCGTTGAGTGTGCCGTCGGGGTTCAGAATATTGATCTTCTCCAGATCGTGGCGTTGTGAGACCTCGAAGTCATTCGGATCGTGTGCCGGAGTGATTTTGACGACACCGGTGCCGAATTCGATGTCGACATAATCGTCGGCGACGATAGCCAGTTCGCGATCAAGGATCGGCAGGATCGCAGTCTTGCCGATGTATTTCTGATAGCGTTCATCCTTGGGATTGACTGCCAGGGCGGTATCACCGAGCATTGTCTCCGGACGCGTCGTCGCGGCGATCATGAAGACATCCTGGCCTTTGAGCTTGTACTTGATGTGGTACAGCTTGGAGACCCGGCTCTGATGTTCGACTTCGTCATCGGAAAGGGAGGTTTGACATCGCGGACACCAGTTGACGATGTACTTGCCTTTATAAACAAGATTCTTCTCGTGCAGACGGATGAAAACTTCCTTGACGGCTTCCGAGAGTTGTTCATCGAGCGTAAAGCGTTCGCGCGACCAATCGCAGGAGCATCCGACTTTCTGGAGCTGCTCCATGATGCGCGCCTTCTTGGTACCAACGTATTCCCAAACGCGGCGGACAAACTCTTCGCGGCCGACCTCGCGGCGCGAAGTGCCTTCCTTGACCAGCAGTTTCTCAACAACGACCTGGGTTGCAATACCGGCATGATCGCTACCGGGCAACCAGCAGACTTCGAAGCCTTGAAGGCGCTTCCAGCGAATCATGATGTCTTGGAGCGTGTTGTTCAGGGCATGACCGAGATGGAGAACATCGGTCGCATTGGGTGGCGGTATGACAATGCTGTAAGTTTTCTTGGGTGAATCGACCTTGCCATGAAAGTAACCCTTGGCGAGCCAGTCGGCATAGAGGCGGTCTTCAACGCCAGAGGGGTTATATTGCTTGGGAATTTCCTGTCCGCTCATAAATCTCTCTTCCAAAAGTAAGCTATGAGTATAGCCGTTAGACCATTGATGTCAAGGCGATATTAAAACGCCTTGGCGTGGCAAGAGTTCGCCTCTATATTGATGCTCCTCTAATCGGAAGAAAGGCGCGAACATTCAGTGAGCGAGTCAGGAACAGCATTTCAGAATCTGGTGGAAATTCTCCGCACTTTGCGTGCGCCGGGCGGATGTAATTGGGATCGAGCGCAGACCACGCAATCCCTGCTGCCGTATATGATCGAAGAGACTTATGAAGCAGTCGAAGCGGGCGAGGCCGGCGACTACGATAAGCTGAAGGAGGAATTGGGCGATATTCTTCTACATATCATTTTCCAAGCTGAAATCGCTGAAGAGTTGGGCAAGTTTGATATTCGTGATGTCGTCGATATCGTCACGCAGAAGATGATCGAACGCCATCCGCATGTTTTTGGCGACCGCAAAGACCTTTCGCCAGACCAGGTCCGTCAAAACTGGGAAGCACTCAAGCTCAAGAACCGTAAGGAAGAAGAGCGGCACTTGACGGTGCTATCCGGCGTCCCCAAGACGATGCCTTCGCTTCTCAAAGCCTACCGGGTGCAGGAGAAGGCGGCACAATTCGGGTTCGATTGGGAGCGGGCGGAAGACATTTTCGCCAAGATCGATGAAGAACTGGGAGAGTTCAAGGAAGCTCTCGCACAGAATGACAAAGCGGCGATTCAGGACGAGTTCGGCGATTTGCTTTTTTCACTGGTCAATTTTGCACGCCACATTCAGGCCGAACCGGAGACTTGCCTGAACGGGACGATTCGGAAATTCTCCGATCGATTCGACAAAATGGAAAGAGCGTTGCAGGTCCGCGGGCTGACGCTGAAGCAGGCGACCTTGGCGCAAATGGAAGAAGAGTGGCAGCGCGCCAAGGGCTTGTCGTAGTTCTGTCGCCAGGCTGTACCACAGTGAAACACCGCGAACAGGCAAGTTTGTCGAGTTGACCAACTTACCCTGAAATTGCTCTAATTCACCTCTGCTTTTGTTAACGACTCAATTGACGCTTCCGATACTAACAGGTAAGAGACAACGATATCATGTTGGTTGCCTGTCGGAACCGACGATGCTTCTGAATTTCTGCCACCACACACTTCCGACTCCGACCAGAGGGCTATAATTATTTGTAAGGAACGGAGCAGTCATTAAGGCAGTTCTCGACAATCTGCGGGATGGTCACATCCTGTTCAGCCTCGATGGTGTGTCTGTTCGCTACCTCAACGAAGCCGCGGCGACCATTCTCGGGTACACAGCTGACGAGTTAAGACAACGTCCTCAACTTCGATTTGAGTGTATTCATTCAGCTGACCGGTTGAGGATTGTCGATTGCTTCTCGGCACTCGTCAGTGAGGGAATACCATATCAGTCGGAATATGGGCTCTACCGGAAGGATGGTGTGCTGATCCGGGTGTTTGAGGACACACGGGTGGTGAAAGCGAGTGACGGTGAAGAACTCATCCTGACTTCGATTCGAGCCGACGGCGTAGCCGAAACGTATACTCGTCATCAGCATCTCAAGGTTCAAAACGCAATCGCAGAAATTCTCTCTTCCACGGATGACTCAACTTCAGCAATGAGGAGCGTGCTTGAGACTATCGGCCGGGAGTTGGGCTGGCAGATTTGCGAGCATTGGGCACCTTCCGAAGATAATCACAAATTGCAGTTATCACAGATCTGGTGCGACTCCAGTCTCGGGGCTTCAGGCGAATTCGTGGCGGCAACGCGCAAGCTGCAGTTGGAGCGAAATCAAATGACGCAAGGCAAGGTCTGGACAGGCGGTCTTCCACTGTGGACGCGGACGGTCGTGGAGACAGAGCCAGAACCACGTCGATACGTGACGGCGCGGCTCGGTCTCAAGACGAGTTTGTCATTTCCGATTACATCCGGAGGTATCGACGGGGGCATTTTCTCTCTGTACAGCCAGGAATCCTACAGCATCGATACCGATCTGTTGCAGACGGTGGGTAGTATCGGTCTCCAGGTGGCGCAGTATCTGCAGCGGGCACAATTGATGGAAAGTCATGCGGCCGCCGAACAGCGATTCCGCCAGATGTTCGAAAAAAATGAGGCGGTGAAACTGGTGATTGATCCTGTCAGCGGCGCGATAGTCGACGCCAATCCGGCTGCGGCAGGCTTCTACGGCTATTCGGTCGAGCAACTGCGCGCAATGAGAATTTGGCAGATCAATACACTGCCGGAGGATGAAGTCCGGTCACACATGCGCTCTGCCAACGACGAGAAACGTAACCGTTTTGTATTTGCCCATCGGCTGGCTTCAGGCGAGATCCGGCAGGTCGAGGTCCATTCCAGTCCTCTCAACCTCGACGAGCGCGAGTTATTGTATTCGACAGTCTTTGACATTACCGAGAAACTGCGGACCGAGGCTGCCCTGCGTGAAAGCGACGAGCGGTTTCGTCTGGTGTTTCAGCACACGCCGACCGCGATCGCGATTTTTGACCGGCAGATGCGCTATTTGTTTGCCACAACCGCGTGGCTAAAAGAGTACGGCTTGTGCAATCAACGCATCATCGGTCATTCGCAATTTGAGTTCTTTCCCGAAATCGGCGAACACTGGCGTGAGATTTACCGGCGAGCGATGGCCGGCGAAACGATTGATGATACGGAGACAGAGATTCAGCGCGCCGACGGCACGATTGAATGGATTCGGTTCATTGTCAGCCCATGGCGAACCAGCCAAAACAATATTGGCGGCATTATCATCTTCACCGAGTCAATTACGAATGAGAAATTGTCCCGCGATGCCTTGCGCGAAAGCGAAGAGAAGTACCGTTCCTTGTTCGAGAATCTCATTGACGGATTTGCTTATCACAAGATAATCCAGGACCAGGATGGCAACCCTATTGACTACATGTTCCTGGAGGTCAACAGCGTCTTTGAAGAAATGACCGGTCTCAAGAAGGAAAACATTATCGGCCGTTGTGTTACTGAAGTGATTCCCGGTATCGAAAACGCGAAAGAGGATTGGATCAGCGCGTATGGCCGCGTTGCTTTGCAGGGCGAAACGCTCAAGTTCGAGCGCGAAGCACCAGAGCTCGGCCGCTGGTTTTGGATTTCGGCCTATTCGCCCAAACCGGGGTACTTCGTCACGGTATTTGAGGACATAACGGCGCGCAAATGTGCCGAAAAGCGGCTTCACGAACAGCAGCGCATGATATCCGCCTTACTCGGCAACCTGCCCGGAATGGCGTACCGGTGCCTGAATACGCCCGATTGGCCAATGGAATTTGTCAGCGAAGGTTGTCGGCAATTGACCGGGTACACTTCGAGCGAGTTGCAGATCGGCGGACTCATTTGTTATAACGATCTGATACATCCAGATGATCGCGCGATGGTGTGGGACGGTGTCCAGCGCGGCGTTGAAAGGCATGAGCCATACCGGCTAAGCTACCGCCTGATCACACGAGACGGCGAAACGAAGCATGTCTGGGAGCAGGGGTGTGCGGTTCTGGATGAGAATCAAGAACTGGTCGCGCTGGAAGGGTTCATCGCCGACATTAGTGAACAGAAACGTGCCGAGGAAGCTCTTCAATCCCGCGAGAGGCATTTCCGGGCGCTCATCGATAACTCGTCGGACATCATCACCCTGTTCGATGTCAATGGACAGTTAATTTACCTTAGCCCATCAGTCGAACGAGTACTCGGTTACCGGCCCGAAGAACTCCGGGGTACGAGCATTTTCCGCAAATTACATCGTGACGATCGACTTCCGGCACGCGAGATCATGCGTCGAGCATTGATCAGGGGCGGGGATATTTCGTTCGAACTGCGCATCCGCCACAAAGACGGCAGCTGGCGCATTCTCGACACCGTCGGACGCAATCTACTGGATGACCCGCACGTGGGTGCGATCGTTTTCAATTCGCGTGATATCACCGAGCGCCGCGCCATCGAAACCGAGCGCTCGCAACTGGCAAAGGCTGTCGAACACGCCACCGAATCAATAGTGATCAGCGATGTTGCCGGGAGAATCATCTATGTCAAATCGGCATCCGAGAAAGTCTCGGGGTACACGCGCGAGGAAATGCTCGGCCAGAATGCCCGCATCTTGAAGAGCGGCGAACAACCGCCGGAATATTATCGCGAAAT
>CAUJJY010000387.1 GCA_963205155.1 Candidatus Zixiibacteriota bacterium
GTGCGACTGCGGCTCAATACGAAGCGGCAGCGATATGAATTTTCGAAACGCTGGGGCAGCACTTTGACGCCACAGCAAGAGGAGGAATACCTCAAACTTTCTCAACGAATCGAGCAGCCGACTCAAACAGTCGACCGGTCGACTTACGTTGAACAGATTAAGGAGTCCATCCAGCGCCAAGAAGAAACAAAGTTAGCAGAATTTAAAGATCGCCTTCGCGAATTAGGTGTTGACGACGACCGTACTGATGTTCTCTCCGCTATGTTCGAGGAGATGGAGGGACAAGTGTCCCCCGAACAGTTGCGCTTGTTGTTCGACCGGGTCGCCGGGCGTGTCAAGGCTCTGGATCACGATGCGGAGACCAAGAACGTTCTCTCGATTGCCCGCTTGGAGTCTCTTGACGAGAAACAGTGGGAGAAACGTGCGGAAGAGGGAATCAGTTTGGAAGTAATTGAAATGCCGGCTGAACCAGCGCCAATTGACTTCGACGATTATGAAAAGAAGCTGACCCGAGGCAAGGGAAAGGAATCTTCGGATTGAAGAAGATCGCAGTCATAACGTGCAAGGGCGGTACGGGGAAAACCACGACCGCAATCAATCTTGCACATTGTCTGGCAATGTCCGGCAAACGGACGCTGCTCGTTGATTGCGACGGTCAGGCGAATGTGGGTATGGCATTCAATGTTCAGCCACAGAAAGGGCTGGCAGAGCTTCTGACGACCGGCGACGTCGAGATCACCTCACTGCGACCGAATCTCTACTTTATCGATTCCGGCGGTACAAGGATTGTCGAAACGGAGTTGTATCTGGCGCGCCAGACTGATCGTGAGCAGAGGCTGAAGCGGGTGCTGGCGAATTTGCGGGGTACCGACTACGTGATTTGCGATTGTCCACCGGCGATAAACCTGATCAACATGAATGTACTGAATTATGTCGATGGGGTTGTCATTCCGGTCTCTATGGATTTTTTCGCTTGTGAGGGTGCCAAGAAAACGCTAAAATTGCTTGATGACCTGTATGAAAAAATCGGTCATCGGGTTGAGTTGTTAGGCATACTGGCTACCTTCTTTGACACACGGACCAAGATATCCAAGTCGATTTATAACCAGTTGCTTACCGAGTATGGGGATAAACTCTTCTCGACCAAGATTCGCATCAACACCCAGTTGAAGGAAGCGCAAATGCTGTTTAAGACGGTGTTTGAACACGCGCCCTATTCGAACGGTGCACTGGATTATTTCCTGTTCACGAAGGAGATAGCCAACCATCGCGAGAATGGCGTACCGGTCGAGGCAAAACAGGATGAGACACAAGCATGGATGACATAAGAATTTCCCTCGACACCACCGGCGCCGCCAACGACATTTCCGTTGTTCGCGTGGACGGGGTGGTCGACACAATGACAGCTTCAGAACTTGAGCGCGTCATGAACACTTTGATCGATCAGAAACGGTTCAGAATAATTATTGATCTGGCCGGTGTGGATTATATCTCTTCTGCAGGTTGGGGGATATTCATTAGCAACATTCGCGAGATCAAAGCCAATGCCGGCGATATCAAGCTCGCCCGGATGATCCCGAGTGTCTATGAGATTTTTGAACTCCTGGAATTTGACTCTATTCTCAAGGCCTATGACAACATCGAAAAGGCAAAATTGGAGTTTCGCGGCGGGGGTGATTCGATCGATCCCGTCTCGGATGCGCGCGCGCACAATCAAAAGGAGGTAGCGAGCGCTTCAGTCGCGAGACAAGTAGAAGTTGCTACGGCTGAAATGGACGTACCGAAAGTTCAACCGACAGTGCGCAAGGCCGTCGAGGAGCCAGTCGTCGAAGTGCCAACGGGCGAACGCAACGTTGAAAAGACCGTTCTTAGCCTGATAAAAGCTGATCCCTTCTACACAATCCGTGAAATCACCCAGATGGTGAATAGCGAGTCCAATGGTTCCGGTACCAGCATCGGTTGGTGGGGAGTTTGGAGCATTTTGCGCAAGCACTCGCTGTTGTCGCGTAAGAAACGGTTCCGGTATAGCCGGAAGGCGTAAGTGCGCGCACCAGTCGTCCACTTCTTGATTAGAGACAGTATTTTCGAGATCGATTTGATCCGCTCCTTCCAAATCACTTCCAATAGTTATCAATGCAGATGCCGCTACCGCAATACGATAATTAGGTTGTTGCACAAAAATGGATGAAGCTGTATATGTAGAGCAGCTTTTTTGACGTTCGTCCTTAAATCTGATTCCTAGTTGTTGCCCTAGTCATTTTGAGGGCTTGATAACTTGACCCCATCGTCCCACTCGACTGGAGGAACTCTTGATGAAAACTAAACCCGATTGGTGGAACGGCTTTGATGTGTCGTTTCGGCCCGTTCTCGACATAGTACCGGTAAAGCAAAACAACGCCATGGCACGCTATCTGATCAAGAAGCTGGGTCTCAGGCCGGGCAAGAGATTCCTTGATTGCCCCAGTGGACCAGGACGAATCTCTATTCCGTTAGCCAAGAAGGGAATTCGCGTGACAGGGGTGGATTTGATCCAGTCGTATCTTGATGACCTTCAGCGGAAAGCGCTAAAGCGAAAACTCAAAGTGGAGACGATTTGCTGTGACATGCGCAAAATAGACTTCAATAGTGAATTCGACGCAGCCGCGAACATCTGGACTTCGCTCGGCTACTTCGAGAAGGAATCGGACAATTTGTTGGTGCTCCGAAGGGCCTGGCAGGCACTCAAGCCAGGTGGGAAATTCATGGTTCACCTGGTTAATCGTGATTGGATCATGGCCAACTTTGCTCCGCAACATTGGTTTCAGTCAAAGGACGTTCACGTCATGGTCGAGAACAAGTTCGACTATGCGACGTCCTTGATGAATGGCAAATGGAGCTTCGTTAAAGACGGGAAGATAACTTCGCACAGTTTCCCGCTCCGAATCTACACATATCATGAACTTCGGGGAATGTTTGCAAAAGCGGGATTTTCCGATATACAGGGTTTTGGGTCCATCGAGGACGAACCCATTTCGCGCGACAAGCGAATGATGTTCGTGATTGGCACCAAGCAGAAGTAAGTCGATTGTTGCTCTAAGAATCGCTGCAGACATGAATTCCACTTGCATCGCGGGCAGCCGCCAATTATATAACATCAAGGTCTATGTTTATCCCGCTGTTTATTTACATCGGTGTGGCTGGAGCGTTGTTGGGAGCGGCATTGCTTCTACCGGAGCTGGCGAGTAAAATCGTCATTGTCGCGCTTGTCTTTGTCGTCATTGGTGGTGGGGGATTGATCTATCTGACGCATCGAAAGGGGTTAGCGAAACTTCAGGAAATTGTCAAACTCTACATGCGCTACGCAGAACGCATCTACTCTGACTTCAGCGCGCGCACCTCATTGGAAAAGCAGGTAGCGAATCTGGCTGAGTATCTGGAAGAGGATGTCGATATCCCTGTGGCTGTAGTCTATGCGCGGCGTAAGCGCGGGTTCATGCTGACCGACTGCAACGGAATCAAGAAAGAAGAGCTGAAGGCTTACCGCGTTTTGACTCGCCCGGAGTTGGAAGAAAGTATGGAGAAGAAGGCGGCGGTAGTATCGTTTCGGCGGGTCTATCCGGGGACCGGCGGTCCGGGCGATGAAGAGCACCCGCTGGAATATGCACTGCCGATTTTGACGGCCGGGCGCTGCAATTTCTTCATCGCATTCTCAATGCCGGCGCGACTGCCAATTAAGTTACTGCGGCCGTTCCTTCTGGCTTTGGCAGATCAAGTCGGCAATTATAAGCATTTGGATGATGCTAACTACAAGCACAACCAGACCGTGCAGAGATTTAAGCAACAGATTGACACGCTCAAGAGCGAGCGAGACAAGTTAGCGACAACTCCGGTGCATGATGCGCGGTTTCTAATCACGGCACAAGATCGGTTGTCGCGAATACAGGATCGTGAGAAGCTGTATGAGACGTTCATCCAATTGATGACCGACCAGTTCAAAGTTGACGCGCTGATCTTGCTATTGCCGTCAGACGATAGAAAGTCATTTGTACGGCGATTTTCGCACGGCAAGCTCGGGGCTTTGGCCGACGATTTTCAGTTGGAAATGGGACACCCGGTACTATCGGAAGTTGCAAAGTCGGAGTTGCCGTTAGCCCTTGAGAGCTTAACCGACGCAATTCGGGGTGACGGGCCGATTTCGGCACTGCAGGCCAGTGGAATCAAGTGTTTGGCATTTTTGAACGGAATCAGCAATCTTGACGGCTATGTCGGGATGAGTTGCAGTCCCGAGAAATTTGCGAGTGTAGAGGTTGAAGCGTTTTTGTCATACTGCAAGTCGTTCGGGTTGGTATTGGAGAATCTTTCGAATTTTGAAAAGATCGAGCGGCTGTCTTACACAGACGAGTTGACGGGGTTGCACAATTACCGCTATTTCTACAAACGTCTTCAGGAAGAAATGCTTCGTGCGCAACGATTTGACCGTCATCTGGCACTGGCGATATTTGATGTTGACGGCTTTAAGGTTTTTAACGATACTTACGGACACTTGTCGGGAGATTTTTTGTTGGAGCAGCTTGGCAAACTCCTGACTAAGTCGGTGCGTTCCATAGATATAGTCTCGCGCTACGGTGGGGAAGAGTTCTGCATAATAATGCCGGAATCGGATGCCGCCGACTGCATGAATTTCATGGAACGTTTGCGCGTGATAATTCTCAGCGAGGAATTTAAGGACAAATTTTCGTCTGAATATCACCGGATAACCGTATCATTAGGCGGAGCAATTTATCCTAATGATGCACAACGAATTGACCGATTAGTATACTGTGCCGACATGGCATTGCTCCAGGCAAAGAGTACGGGAAAAAACAAGTCGTTCATGTTTGACGAAAATCTCATTACGGTGAAGAAGTAGGAGTTATGACAAGGATGTTTGTGCACAAAGTCATACTGTTTTTCATTTTGGCGGTCGCGATGTTTTCGGCGGCCCAAGCCGAATATGTTATTGGCATTGATGACGTTCTGCAGGTAAGTTTCTGGCAAGCTCCGACTTTGGATCAGTCCGTGGTTGTAAATGCCGATGGCAAGATCACATTGTCGGTCATTGGCGAGATAACTGCGGCCGGTTTAACGACAGCGCAGTTGTCGCGTAAGATTGTCGAACAGGTGTCACGTTTCAATCGCGATATCAGTCAGGCGACGGTAGTAGTGTCGGCCTACAATTCTCAGACGGTGTTTGTCGAAGGAGAAGTTGTAACCCCCGGGCGTTACGCGCGAGAAATCATCCCCGACATCTGGACCATCATCAAGGAGATGGGCGGCGTTACAGCGGAGGGCGACTTGACGCAGGTGCGTCTTGTTCGCGGTGGAGCCGTTGACCCCGGCACCGTTATTACCGTGGACGTGCTGGCAGCGGTCCGAGCGCGCGATTTCACCAAGTTGCCGCAAGTCCATCCTCATGACATCATTCGGATTCCTCAGAGCATTGGCGGTGTTCCTTCGGACTTAGGTTCCTCACAGTCTGAAGAAGCCCGTGATGTATATTATGTTATTGGTGCAGTGGCCAACCCGGGCGTCTACAAGCTCGAATCAAGAATGGACTTGGTGGAGGCACTGGCTCTGGCGGGCGGAACTCAACCGGACGCCGACATTAAAAAGATCAAAGTGTCCGACAAGAACGGCGCCTACTCCAACATTTACAAGATCGATCTCGACAAGCAGTTGAAGAGCGGTAGTCCCCAGCGTTATATGGTTCAGGCGGAGAACGCGATCTATGTGCCGTCCCGCGGAACAGGCAGTTCGGCCTGGACAATCGTACGCGATGTCATCACTATGGGCGGAGCCTTGACATCAACAATTCTCCTAATCAACCAGTTGGGGGATAACAATAATAGCGGCAATTAGGCTTGGTGTAAATTGAGCCAACGACAGATCACTCTCCGTGACATCTGGCAGATCCTGTGGAAGCGCAAGTTTTGGCTGGTTCTGCCGATTTTTCTGGTTACCATCGTTGCTTTCGCCGGTAGCTATCTGTTGCCGACCATCTACGAATCCGGCACCAAGGTCGTCATTTCCAATCAAAAGTTTATTTCGCCGGCACTTGAGCGCATGCTGCCGGACGAGGTGGGTGTTCTGCCGGAGCCACGAGCTCGTCAGTATTGGCTGGCGGCAACGCGCTCGGAGATTACGTCATCGGGATACATCAACGACATGATTGAGGACTTGAAGCTCGAAGTGCCGCAAGAAGTCCAAGAATCAGCAGAAGAGATGCGGGAGAAGTTCCCCGGGAACGATTTCGCAGTTATGACGAGAAGTCTGCAGATTGAGAATCTTAAGAACTACATCAACGTTGATTTGATCGGCGAGAACCAGGTTGTGATCACTTGCCGATCCGAAGATCCGCAAACAGCGGCGCGGATGGCGACATCACTGGCAGAGATCTATCGCGAGCGCAAGCTGGCGGGACAAGTGTTGGCCGGAGACGAAGGGCAGACCTTGACTGACGAGCAACTTGCGATCGCCAAGAAAGAATTTGAGGATGTCGAGAAGCAGTTGTCAGATTTCAAGACATCTTATCTCAATCGACAGTTACAGACGGGGATCAGCTCCGATGCAAATCTCACCGTGGTGGAGTCCGAAGTGGACGCGACACGATTGGAGATTCGCGAGGCGGCAGATCGATTGAAGTTCCTCAAGACACGCGTCTTGGACGCCGGGCTGGACACGACACTTACAGCGACCGGCTCCCGTGAGTTGACACGCCACAAGAAGAACGCCCTGAATGCAACCAGTCAAATCGCTGACTTCATGCCGCGGTATCTTTGGAGGGATGGCAAAATTCAGGGATTGTTGGTCAAGACGAGCGATGCACTGGATTCAATGCGGTCGTTGAGCAACAGCATAGCCAAGCAGATGAACCAGACGGCGCCGGCGGCGGCGCAGGCGGATTTAGGCGAGTACATCTATGTTGCCAATCAGCTTGAATTCCTCGCGGGCAAAGAACGCGTCTTAGGCTCGGCCATTAATCAGATCAAGGGATTGATTTCGGGTCAGCCGTATTACGATCAAATGGTGCAGCGCCTTGAATCCAAGGCCGCGGAAAAACGTAAGACTTATCAAACGTGGCAGGAAGAAGCTGACAAATTAAAGATTCGGCGCGCGACGACAGAGGCAGAAGCCGAAACGAAGTACACGATATTGGAGCCGGCCGCGATTCCGTTGGAGCCGGCC
>CAUJJY010000388.1 GCA_963205155.1 Candidatus Zixiibacteriota bacterium
TCAATCTCGTAACCAGCGGTATTCTGGTCCAGCCCGAATTGATAGCTGGCTGAAGTATTTTCATTCGTGGCCGCGAATTCGAGCATCATTGCAGCTTCACCTTCGAATGTACATTTCTGCGAGAGACCGAGAATAGCAGCGACAGCATCAAATAGCCGTCCGACACTCGTTGTCTGCGGCGCATTGAGACCTTGCTGTAACATCTTCCAAAGTACTTCTGCCTCGCTGTCAGAGAAGGATTTATCCGGTAGTGATTTCCGCCAGCAGGAATAAGAACCATCACAAATCTCATGTAGTATACCAGCGGCGGAGCGACGCGGCTCCTTGGCAACAATATCTCCTCCCGGCAATGGGAATGACCTGAAATACGCGACGCGATCAAAAGAAGTCGCGTTCACAGTCAAGAATTCACCGCCCCAAATCGTGCGGTCAAGCCCGAAACCGGTGCCATCCCAGGCAACTCCGAGCAGTGGCGCTTCGACGTTATTGTCTGCCATACAGCTCAAGACATGGGCGTAATGATGTTGCACCGCCACCTTGATTCCCGAAAGTGCCGCGGCGTGTTGTGTCGATGCATAATCTGGATGTGCATCGTGCGCGACGCAAGACGGGTTCAATTCATAAAGCTCTGTGAGATCGCGCAAGGAATCTTTGAATGCTTCATTGGATTCTAAAGATTCAAGATCGCCGATATGCTGGCTTACGAATATTTGGCGACCCTTGCTGATCGCGACAGTATTCTTGAGGTGGCCACCGACGGCAATCGACTCTGGGAACTCTTGATGGAGTGTTATTGGCAGAGGTGCATAGCCTCGGGCACGGCGAATGATCTGTACACTGCCGGCGATTTCTCGAGCCACCGAATCGTCGACATGACGGCGGATCGGTCGATTGTGTACCAGGAAACAGTCGGCTATACCCTTGAGCCGGCGCAGGGCCTCGTGCTCATCGATGCAAAGCGGTTCTTCCGAGAGATTACCGCTGGTCGCCACCACTGGTTGGTTGAGCTGCCGCATGAGTATGTGGTGCAGGGGCGTATATGGCAGCACCACTCCGAGGTACGGATTACCCGGCGCTACTTCGTTGGCGACACTTAGGCCGACACCATTTCTTCGGCAAATGACAATTGGGGACTCCGCACTGCACAACAGATCAACTTCCAGGTCAGTCAATTCGCAATCCCGCCTGATCATTTCGAATGTCGGATACATGACAGCAAGCGGCTTGTTGCTGCGGCGTTTTCTGATTCTCAATTCGCGCACGGCTTCGGGATTTGATGCATCGACCATGAGCTGAAAACCGCCGAGTCCCTTGATTGCAAGAATTTTTCCGTTACGAATCTGTTCTATGGCTTTGTCAATTGCGTCGTGATTCCCTGCCAAGGGTTTGCCGTTTGAATCCCAAAACTCGAGTTTCGGGCCACAGTTCGGACAGGCATTTGGTTGCGCGTGAAACCGGCGATCGGCAGGATCGTGATACTCCGCGGCACACAAGTCGCACATCGTAAACTTCTTCATGGTTGTATTGGAGCGATCATATGGCAAGGCAGTGATAATTGAATAGCGCGGTCCGCAATTCGTGCAATTTGTGAACGGATAAAGATAGCGCCGATCGCTCGGATCGAATATTTCGCGTAGGCAATCGTCACAGGTGGCAATGTCGGGCAAGACTATTGTGGTCTTACTGCCTTCCATACTCGATTCTGCAATTGCAAACACCGAGCTGCCAAGTGGCGCAATCACCGCCTCGACGATGCTATTGACAATAGCGCGCGGCGGAATTTCGATCTTAAATCGTTCCTTGAAGTCCGCTAACGCACGTTCACTGCCTTCAATTTCAATGATGACGCCCTGCGAGTTGTTCATCACGAATCCGGTCAATCCCAGATCGCGGGCCAGCCGATAAACAAATGGCCGAAATCCAACGCCCTGAACGGCGCCGGCGACTTTCAGTCGCAGGCGGAATCTTTCAGCAGTGGACTCCCGAATTCGATCGTGCATTACACCATCCCGGCAAACAAGGATTTGATTTTCGCCAGTACTTGTTCCGCGGCAATCTCGACTTCCGAAGTGAAACCAATTCCCTCCGAGAAGTCTTTACCCTCGATTCCAATTACGTTGACGCGCGGCGGTAATTGATTAAGAACTCGCGATAGTTCGATCGCTTCGGCGACACCAAAGGCATGAGAAGAATAATGGAAAAACTCGGATGGCACCCGCACCATCGAAGCATCAATTTCATGAATCTTACCCGGAGCTGTTTTTGAGCGGACAGCATCAACAATGACAACCTGTTCTGCCTCCAGCCAACTCTCCATGAGTGCCGTCCCTTCTCCGGACAGCGTGTGGACCTCAACATCCTCCAGGTGCATTTCCCGAACCTTTTCCGCAATTTGAATCCCGACACCGTCATCGCGACGAAATGGATTGCCTATTCCAATTAACAGACGCTTCATACTGCTTCTCCTTTAGCGGCAGGCGATATGTCCTGCCGCTAAAGTTGGCTTCAACTCCGTTCGACTTTCAGCTTGAGAAAGTGCGTAGCACAAGAGATGCACGGGTCGTAGTTGCGTACCGCCTGCTCGCATTGCCAGGTTAGCTTTTCATCGTTGAGATCGATAAAACGCGGAATGAACTGCCGCAGGTCTTCCTCGATCGTCTTTTGATTCTGCGAGGTCGGCGGCACAATCTTGGCATCCTGGATTATTCCGTGTTCATCGATCTTGTACCGATGATAGCAGATGCCGCGCGGCGCTTCACTGCAGCCGCAGCCAACACCCGCCTTGGGAGCAACATGGATGAATGGCCTTTCCGGTTTTTCGTAGTTCGCAATGATTCGCAACGCTTCATCGACGGCGAACAGTGTCTCGACCGAACGCACAATGATAGACTTGAAGGGATTGTAGCAGGTGGATTCAAGTCCGGCATCGCGGGCAGCCTGCTGAATTTGCGGGCTAAGCCGGTCAAAATTCAGGTTGTAGCGGGCTAACGGACCAACGAAATATGGTCCGCGACCCTTCATCACCGAATGCAGCGCATTGGAGTGGCGAACGTGTTCTTCGGCAAAATGCTGTTCGTATTCGCGAACCTCTATATCCAAACCACGGTTGGAGACAAGCCGCCCCTCGTTGAGCGGGTATTCACTCGGATGTCGCAGCGATACAAACTCATAATCTCGTTCGAATTCCGGAAATTCAAAAGTCGCAACCAATTTGATCATCTCGAGAG
>CAUJJY010000389.1 GCA_963205155.1 Candidatus Zixiibacteriota bacterium
TTAGTAGGTCACGTCCTCTTGGGACGTGACAAATGAGACCGTCAAGCCCCAAGAGGGCTTGACCTACAGGACTAAACGACCAAACTTCGATAAGAGAAATCTACAGCCGCACCCGTCTTGCACCCGCAAAACGGGTCGCGAAGTACTCATCGGTAATGTCGTCAATAACGACACCGCGAGTCTCGGAGGAGTGAACAAAGCGGCCATTCTCTAAGTAGATACCGACATGCGAAACCCGGCGGTCATCGATACGGAAAAAGAGCAAATCACCATAGGCCAATTCATCATAACCGATTCGGTCATCAAGGCGATACAATGCCTCCACGCTTAACGGCAGGCGCGTGCCGTCATAGTCGCGATACACGACAAACGCCAGCCCCGAACAATCGAGCCCCAACTTTCCCGAGCCGCCTCTTTCGTAAGGCGCGCCAAGGTAGCGAGAGATAATGCGATTCATCATCGCCTTGTCGATCTGCGATCCGGTACCCATCGGGACGCGTTCGTCTTCAGCGGGTTCGCGATTGTCGCGGCGGTCATCCTCGACCCGTGTGTCGCGTTCGTCAGTTGGCGAATCATAATCATCGATGCGCGTCGTGTCACCGATCGGTTCCCTCGGGGCAGGGCGCCGCGCCGCTTCATCGCTGACTGAATAGCGGACAGCATTGGTACAGCCGACAATCGCAAAGAGTGCCGTCAGCAAAAGATAGGAAATCAGATTCTTCACTGGTGCTTCTCAATCAATGCCGGATAGGTAATTTCAAATCGGCGCGAATAATAAATGCGCGTCAAGATAATCGTGAATATCAAAATTGCTCCATACAGCGGGAAGAAAATCGCCGCAAATACCGACAGGGCGAGAATGGCCACTTTAGAGGCAAGTGTTGAAACCGCCACCGATTCCTGCAACCAAGCCGCGAGGAAAAACGGCGCCGCAATGGCCGCCGCCACGGTGAAGCCATAGTCAGCTGTCATGATCGAAAACAACATTCCCGCCAACACCAGCAGGAAAGCAGTGCGCTGCGTCTTGACCAATCCCCATACGCCGCCGTAGGTCGTCTTGCCTGCTGTCTTATCGCCATCAAGATCGGGCAATGTTGTATTCAGATAGACGGCTCCAACTGCAAGGAAGTACGTCATTGCCTTGATGATCCCTTCGATATTGAAGCTCAAATACATCACCCAGCCGAAGAGGAATGCCAGCACGCCGTGTGCCACGACAGTATTGCGGAATGACTTGTACGGATGCTCGCGCAGTTTGAAGAATGGAAACGAATACTGGAACCCAAACCACGCGCCGACAACGAACAAGCAGCCGAGCTGCCAGTTGAGCAGGAAAGCGCCGATGATGGCGATCGCAGTGACAACGACATATAGCTTCCATGCCTCGCCGGCAGTGACATGACCTTCGGATATCAAGAACAGCTTCTTGTTAATGCGGTCGGTATCGGCATCATAAATCTGGTTCAGAATAAACACGCCGCCGGCCAACAAGGTCGCCAATCCCAACATCGCGAGTATGTTCAAATCCGATGTACTGAAGTCGACAAATGGGTAGCGGTCGATGGTAATCGGACTAGTGCCGCGTTCGCGCCAGAGCGAGGCCCGTGCGCCGAGCAGGGAGATCGTCCAGACGGGGATAATCAGCATCGGGCGCATCAGGAAAATGTAGTCGAATAGCTTATTCATAGTCTCCGTTTAATATGCGGATTACCGCAAGATGTTTCAATAAAAAAGAAGAGAGTAACTTATCCCAGGTATCGCAGATACAGATACAGCGCCGGCGCCGCAAAAACCAGCGAATCGAATCGGTCAAGGATGCCCCCATGGCCGGGAATCAGGTTAGACGAGTCCTTGACCCCCATCTCCCGCTTGAAAATCGATTCGACCAGATCACCCAACTGCCCGAAGAACGCAATCACCATCGCCGGTAGTATCAATCCGACGAAACCAACCTCTTTGAGGAAGATCACGCTGAAAATGCCGGCGGCCAAAACCGCGCCCAAAAATCCGCCGAAAAATCCCTGCACAGTCTTGTTCGGACTGATGGCAGGGGAAAGCTTGTCGCGGCCGCGCTTGACGCCAACATAGTATGCGGCGGTATCAATAATCCAGATGGCGGCAAACAGGAAAGTTACCCACCCGGCCGCGAGTTCCGGCGCCACAACCGTGCCGCTGCGGAGGAGAATCAGACTGCTTAGCCCGAGCGAGAGATAAATCACGCCAAAGAAACCAACGCCAATCGAGCGGCTGACATCGCCGAGTCCGCGAGTAAATGTGTAGGGAAGTGTCGTCAAGAACATCGTGCCAAGGATTGTCTCGAGGAGATATCGTCCATCGAGAAACTGATTCGAAATTGCCGGGAAAATCGCCAGCGCCACCAACAGCAGCTTCTGCCACCAGTAAAGCTTGATTTTCGTCAGCGTGAAGAATTCCCATACCGATAGAATGATAATCACTTCCACAACACCGAGGAAAACGATTCCGCCCAAATGGAAGACATACAGCAGCAGGGGAATGAAGATTGCCGCAACGACCAATCGTTGGATGAGATTCTTGGAGATCATAACTTGCCGAATCTCCGCTCGCGCTTCTGGTACTCGAGTACGATCTCGACAAACTCGCGCTCGGAAAAATCGGGCCAGAGAGTCTCGGTGATAAACAATTCGGTGTACGAAGTCTGCCACAGTAGGAAATTCGACAGGCGCATTTCGCCAGAGGTACGAATCAGCAAATCCGGATCAGGCAGGGGATGGGTAAACAGGTAACTGGAAAATAATGTGTCATCAATTTCGCTCAACTTCAGCTTGTTCGCCTTGTAGTCGCGGGCGATCTTCTTGACTGCCTCAACGATCTCCATTCTCCCCGAATAATTCAGCGCCAGGTTCAACACCAGTCCGGTGTTCTTCGAGGTCTTTTCGATCGCGTGCAGAATTGCCCGGCGGCGCGCAAACGGAATTTGATCCAATTGGCCTGTGGCGATGAGACGGACATTGTTGCGGTTGAGTTCGGCTAATTCACTGCGGGCGGTATCATTGAGCAGCTTGAACAGGAAGCCAACTTCGCTGACGGGGCGTTTCCAGTTCTCGACGCTGAAAGTGTAGAGGGTGAGATAACTGATGCCGATCTGGCCGGAGATTTCAACGATCCGGCGGACTGCATCAACACCGGCTTTGTGCCCCGAAGATCGATCGAGACCCCGTTTGGCAGCCCAGCGGCCGTTGCCGTCCATGATGATGGCAACGTGCACCGGCAATTTGGCGGGAGATATTTTCTCCTTAAGAGCGGCGATATCGGCGGCGAGACGCGCGGTCAGACAGCCATCACCTCGGCTTCTTTGGCCGACGTCAATTTATCTATCTGCTCGATGTACTTGTCAGTAAGCTTCTGCGCGTCGATTTCGGCGTTGTCCTTTTCATCCTCGGAGATCTTATGATCCTTGAGGAGCCGCTTGACATGATCAAGCGTATCGCGACGGACATTGCGAATGGCAACCTTGTCTTCTTCCGCCATCTTTTTGACCAGCTTCACGAGTTCCTTGCGGCGCTCCTCATTGAGGGCCGGAACCGGAACGCGCACGACCTGGCCATCGGAAAGCGGGTTGAAACCGAGATTCGATTTCTGGATCGCTTTCATGATCTCGCCGACCAACTGCTTTTCCCAAGGCTGGATCACAATCAACTGCGCCTCGGGAGTGGTGACCGAACTGACGTTCTTCAGCGGTGTCGGTGTGCCATAATAATCTACCATGATTTCGTCCAGCATGTGCACGTTTGCCTTGCCGGAACGCACGGTGGAGAAGTGGTGCTGCAATGTCGCAACCGACTTCTTCATTCTATCTTCAGAGTCTGTGAGTAGCTCTTTTACTGTCGTCATACGTTTTCCTCCGACTTAATCGTTACCAACGTACCTATCTTTTCACCGGTGACAACTTTATAGAGATTGCCTGCATCGGTCAACTTAAAAACGACGAGGGGCAGCTTGTTCTCGCGGCACAAAGTGAATGCCGTGCCGTCCATGACCTTTAGGTCAAGGCGCAGCGCCTCATCATATGTAATTACGTCAAATCGCTTGGCAGTAGGGACCTTCATCGGGTCGGCATCGTAGATTCCGTCAACCTTGGTCGCCTTCATCACGACGTCGACTTCCGTCTCAATACCGCGCAGTACCGCTGCGGTGTCGGTCGTGAAATAAGGATTGCCCGTACCGGCTGCCATAATCACGACGCGGCCCTTCTCCATATGGCGAATGGCGCGGCGGCGAATAAACGGTTCGGCGACCGCCTCGATGCGCAGGGCGCTCAACACACGGGTGAACATGCCGTAATTCTCCAGAGCCGACTGCAACGCCATGGCATTGATTACGGTCGAGAGCATCCCCATGTAGTCGCCGGTGGCGCGGCCGATTCCCAGCAGAGTGCCGGTCGCTCCGCGATGGAAATTTCCACCGCCCACGACGATTCCGACTTCAACCCCGAGTTCCCTGATTGATTTGACTTCGTTTGCTACATATTCAAGCTGGCGCGGATCGATTCCGAAGCCTTGCTCTCCGGCGAGTTGTTCGCCGGAGAGTTTCAGCAGGATTCGCTTATAGGCTGGCGTCGCCGTCATTTACTCTCCGAGACGATAGCGCGCAAAGCGGCGGACCACGATATTTTCACCGATCTTGGCGATGGTGTTTTTGATCAGGTCCTGGATGGTGACTTCCGGGTCGCGCACATAGGCTTGTTCCATCAGGGCGACTTCCGAATACCACTTCTCCATGCGGCCTTCAACGATCTTATCGACGATCTTCTCCGGCTTGCCTTCATTCAACGTCTGATGACGGTAAATGTCGCGCTCCTTAGTCATCTGATCTTCCGAGAGTTCCTCGCGGCGCACGACCACCGGATTGGCGGCGGCGACGTGCATCGCCAGATGCTTGACCAGGTCCTTGAAATCGTCGGTACGGGCTACGAAGTCGGTTTCGCACTGGACCTCGATCATCACCGCCAGCTTGTCGCCGGGATGGACATAGGTGCCGATCAAACCTTCCTTCGTTTCGCGGCTCGACTTCGAGGCCGCTTTCGCGATGCCACGTTCACGCAGAATCGTGATCGCCTTGTCCATATCGCCGTCGGCTTCCGTGAGCGCCTTCTTGCACTCCATCATGCCGGCACCGGAACGCTCGCGCAATTCTTTGACTAAATCTGCTGTTATCGCCATGTTAGATTACCTCTCTTGAGCTTCGCTTGTGCCTTCGTCGAACTTCTCTGAAGCTTCGGCGCCGGCTTGCTCGGCAGGCTGCTGGATCAACATCGCCTTCGCTTCGAGGGCGGAGTCGACGACTTGTCTGGTGATGATACGAATCGACTTGATGGCGTCGTCATTGGCTGCAATCGGGAAGTCAATCGGATCCGGATCGGAGTTGGTGTCGATGATGCCGATAATCGGAATGCCCAGTTTCTTGGCTTCCGCCACGGCGATCTTTTCCTTCTTGCAGTCGACAACAAACATCAAACCCGGCAGGCGGTTCATCTCGCGAATGCCGCCGAGCACCTTGTCGAGCTTCTCCTTCTCCTTGTTGAGGCCGGAGATTTCCTTCTTGGTGATCTTTTCGAAAGTGCCGTCTTCCTGCATCTTCTCGATATCTTTCAGACGCTTGATGTTCTTTTTGATGGTTTGGAAATTGGTCATCATGCCGCCCAGCCAGCGATCGGTGACATAGAACTGTCCGGCACGAATCGCCTCCGCCTTAATCACGTCCTGCGCCTGCTTTTTGGTGCCGACGAACAGGATGTACTGGTTCTTGGCAGTTACTTCCTGCGCCTTGCGGCAGGCGATCTTGAGCGAGTTGAGGGTTTTGTTGAGATCGATGATGTAGACGCCATTTTTGGCGGTGAAGATGAATTTCTTCATCTTGGGGTTCCAGCGGCGGGTCTGGTGACCAAAATGCACGCCGGCTTCGAGAAGATCACGTACTGTGACTTCAGTGGCCATTAAAAACTCCAGATGTTTGGTTTAACCGCCATCCGGATCATCTTCGGTCAACGGGACTCTGCCGAAGCAGAGACCTCCCGTCCAAATCCCCGGATGTGTGAACTAATATCTCTGAAGCCGTCAGGCTGGTTAAAGCCTGACGACACAAAGTTCAAAAAATAACGTACCGTTTAACGCTTGGAGAACTGGAAGCGCTTGCGGGCCTTTACCTGGCCGTACTTCTTGCGTTCGACCATTCGCGGATCGCGCGTCAACATGCCGGCGATCTTCAGAGGCTTGCGCAGGTCCGGATTAAACGAGGACAGGGCGCGGGCCAAAGCATGACGAATCGCGCCGGCCTGGCCGGAGAGTCCGCCGCCGGAGGCAGCAACGATAACATCGAAGCGGCCGCCCATATTGGTGATTTTCAGCGGTTCCGTCGCATGCGACATCAGCGACTCGCGGGTCAAGTAGGCAAGCAGTTCCTTGCCGTTGACGATCCACTTGCCGTTGCCGGGAGCGAGCCAAAGACTGGCGGTGGCGTTTTTACGTCTGCCGGTGGCGTGAATTTTTTCCTGTGCCATCAACAACCTTTCAAGTCAGAAACTATTTCAGTATCAGGGCGTCAGGCTTCTGGGCGGTATGCGGATGCGCCGCACCGCGGTAAACCTTCAGCTTCTTAATCATCTTGCGACCAAGCGGACCCTTGGGGAGCATGCCCCAGACGGCGCCGCGAATGATCCGTTCCGGATTGGCGTTGATCGCCTTGCCGAACGTTGTCTGGCGATGGCCACCCGGATAAAGGGTGTTCCAGTGCCAGGTTTTTTCCAACTCCTTCTTCGGAGTTGACAGCCGAACCTTCTCGGCATTAATCACGACCACGAAATCGCCGCAGTCGAGGAACGGCGTGTATTCCGGCTTGGTCTTGCCCATGAGAATACGGGCGATCTGTGCCGCCTGCCGTCCGAGAATTTTTCCGTTGACGTCGATGACATGCCACTTGCGATCAATCGCGTCAACTTTGGGGATATACGTCTTCACTAACAACTCCTCAAAATTCGTCACAATACAAGACCCGCAAAATACGAAACGCGAACCGTTTGTCAAGGGGTGCGTGACATTTTTTTACGCTATTGGGAGACAATTGGTTGGAATAACGTCCTTTGCGCCAAAAGATTCCTGCCCCAATCACCTGTTTCGATGCTTATTCGCCTGTCGCGGCTCTATTTACAGACCAACTAACCGGAATGTCGTCAACTTACGGACAACTCGCGCAAGGCGCCGGACCCGAGGCGAAGATATAATTCACCATGTATACGACATCCGAAATATCCACCGAACCGGTGCAATTCACGTCAGCGGATTCGATCGGACTTGGCGCTGGACCGGATGCGAAAATATAGTTCACGAGATACACGACATCGGCAATGTCCATTGACCCACTGGCATTGACGTCCCCGCACAGGAACTCGGTACCGAAGTTCTGCCAGAATCCCGCGTTCATGACAAACCCAGGAGAACTCGATTCACCGGCTACCGTTTGTCCCAGTGTGCCGTTAAGGATAAATCCAGCCGAACTCATCATCCCGCCGCCGGAAGCAATAACATCCCAGTTAATCTCCTCACCAGCGCGCGGGGCTTTTGGTGACTGAACGTCCGGATTGCTTTCAGGATTGATGATGCCAGCCGACGCCGCAGCGTCCGCGGCGATTGTGGAATTCGGGCTGGTCGGTTTTGCCGGAGCTGTGGTCGTAGCCACAGGAGTAGCTTTCTTAGTCTCGGATTTGGCCGGAGCCTTGGCCGCCTGTGCCGCTCCCACAATGAACAGGATGCAGACGACAGCAACTATTCTCATGTATCTACTTCTCATAATTACGCCTCACTGGATTATCGATAAATATAGTACTCGTTAGAAAATTCGCAAGGATTAATTACGCCGTTTCACTCTTCCGTTTCGTCAGGTTGAGTCGCCTGCGGGCGCTTTGGAGTTGCTTTTGCCAATTCTTTGGTTATCAGATAGTCCACACCCCGCTCGACAGGAAGTCCAAACGCTTCCGGATGCAGGTAACGGCCGCGGTGCTCGGCCGGCTTGATCGATTCATTGATGATGCGATGCGCTTTTGCATAGTTGTCGCTGCGCTCGCCCGTGATCTCCCACGAAACCTTGATATTCGGCTTGTCGGTCTTGATGCGAAACTGGTTGCCTGTAACTTCTTCTCCGATGATCGCCTGCGCAAACTCACCGATTACCGTCAACTGGTAACGGAAGTTGGCTGCAATTGCGGTGAAATAGGCGGGCAAGGTCACAATCGCTTCGCCGGAAGCATCAGTTGTCACGTTGCCGGAGGACTTGACCAGCATCTCCGGTGAATCGATGCCGGATAACAACAGATTCTGGTTTTCCGGGTCGAGCGGATGATCGATCTTGGTGATCTTCGCTGGCATGAAAAGGGTGCCGACAACATTCACGTCCCCAGTGAAGTAACCGCTCCAATTCGTCGCATTGCTGTAAGCATGACCATAGACAGCGTAGCCGGTACCAGCATTGTTGCCGACGGTACCGGAGATACCGTAAGCATTACCACCGTTTGAAATGACCTGATTGGACGTTCCAATTGATGACGAACTTGCTGTATTGTCGTGAACATATGTGTAGACACCGGTCCCAGTCTGATTGTTGTTCACTTCTGCATACATTCCGTATCCACTTGTTGCGAGTGAAGCCGAAACAAACAGGCCATAAGCTGCCACACCGTATGTGGCTTCAGCATCAAGACCGTAGCTGATGCCTCCCGAGTTAGAGGCCGTCCGCCCGCGTCCGAGCACCCTGGCGCCGCGTCGCTCGGCGCCGTCGGAGATGCCGACACCGTAGAGACCGTAAACGTCTCCCGAATTGGCCGCGCCGGCGGTTGTACTGGAAGCTCGTCCGTACACCCCATATACAGTGCCAGTTGAGAGATTGTCCAGATCGTTGAAGATTCCATATCTCGCTGACGTCGTCGAAACGTGCCGATCGAGCAGCAACAGATATGTAGTTGACGGGGGAAGTGAAGAAGAACCGATTCTGACGCCATTGTTGTCAATTCGCATCGTGCTGTCGCCAAAATACACAGTACCGTCAAAAGTCTTTGTTGCTGTGATTATTTGAGACGAAGAGAGATTCACGGCTGTGCCGGAGATCTTGCCAACCCCGATTGCCGCCGAGGCATTGATGTCTTCATTGGTGATCGTGTTGTTGGCGATGTGTTTGGTCAGAACCCCCGCCGTATCGATATACAGATTAACCGTTCCGGATGTGCCGCCACCGGCGAGTCCCTCGCTTGCGGTAACCCCGGTGATGTCACCAGTGCCGACATTGTCGGTGCCGTCCGCAAACCCGGCAGGCATGTTGGTTAGGTTCTCCCAGTCCAGGTAGAACCAAGGCGTCTCGCCGTTGAGACTGTCGGCATTAGCAGCCCGATCAGAACGCAGAGCGAATGCAGTTGCCGCAATCTGGCGCCGCGGCGTCAGCTCGGCGCCGCCATCGATCGCAATGCCCAGATAGCGAATTGGCCCGGAGAAGACCGCTGGTGTCAAAGGCACAATCGATCCAATCAGAAGTGAGTAAAGTCCGTCGGTCACTTCGACAACGGCATGTGTCTCGCTCCAAAGGGCGGCCCCTCCGGCACTAACATCATAAATTCCGAATGTCAAAGAATGTGTACCCGTCAGCGCAATGCCGTCGGATGAAGTCAAATAGCCTTGGTGACTGATAACTTGAGGAGAGCCAGCGGTTGCAGTTGTGAATGCGAGAAGCAACAATACAGCGGCGACCGCCAACCAATACACTTGCTGGCGAATCATAACATACTCCGGGAAGAAGCCTGGAATTCGAATTACCAGTACCAGTATGCGTAATTGGATGAAAAAGTCAACAATCTTTTGGCGAATCAATCGAAAGCTCGACCGTAATAGGCAGCCAGGTCGCAATCCTGCTCGACCCGACAAAAGGGCAGATAGCTGATCGCCCTATTGGCAATTGGCGCGCGTGTCAAAGCTACCTTTCAAGGCACGCACTATTGATCAGAGTCTTCCGGCATCAAATCAGCATCTATCGTTGGAGCTTCCGTCTTCGGCGAACGCAGAGCATCCACGCCGCGATCGCGGGTAAGCCCGAAAGCCTCCGGATGAAGGTAGAGACCGCGCTCCACCTGCCGTTTTTGCGATTCCACCACCAGTGGATTTGCCGTGGCAAACGCATCCCTGCGTACACCTGTCACCTGCCAGGAAACCTCCAGATTCGGCTTCTCGGTTTTGATGGTGAATCGGCCATGGTCCAGCTTCTTGAGAACAATAACTTGAGCGAATTCGCCGATAACGGTCAACTGGTACCGGAACTCGTCATTCAATGCATCGAAATAAGTCGGCATTGTAACAATGGCTTCACCGTTCGCATTGGTGGTAACGATTCCGTCATAAATGGTCTTCATTTCCGGCGAATCAACTCCGGCGAGTCTCAATATCTGATTCTCCGGATCGAGCGGATGATCGATTTGAGTTATCAGGGAGGGAATAAAGATGTTGCCGGTGACATTGACATCCCCGGAAAAATAGCCCGCCCAATTGCTGATGGCGTTGTTCCCTGCGATTCCATAGACTCCATATCCGGAACCGCCGTTGTCTGAAGCTCTGCCAACTACGCCATAACCACTGCCGGAGTTTAAGGTGGCTGAACCGTCGACAGCCCGTCCCGAAGCGAAATTTCCTTCAGCAACTCCCCTGATACCATAGCCGTCAGAGCAACTGATGGCGTGGCCGAAGACGCCAGATGCTGCACCACTGCTTCCGCTGACACTGCCCTTAACCCCGGTAACGTTGAATCCACTGCTGATTTCGCCCTGCACACCGATCTTGGTTCCAATGTCACCGCTGACTGTTCCATACACGCCGATGTTCGAACTCGATGCCGAAGCCTCGCCGTACACGCCGACCGCACTGTCTCCGTCGGTCGTCCCGGAGCCGGCAATGCCGACGGCGAGATTGCCGGAGCCGTTTGCGGTCGAAGCCAATCCAAAGATTTGTCCGGTCCCGGAGTTGGCGATGTCGATTCGTGCGCCGCTGGAACTTGCCGTCGTAGCTAATGACCTCTTTAGAGCCAGAACATCGTCACCGGCCGGTGCCATGCTCCTGCCGATTACGACCTTGTTGTTAGAGATTACCATAGCGCTATCGAGGAAAGTCGTGGTTCCCGAGAAATTATTGTTTCCGCCCGATGTCAAAGCCGTACCGGCGATCTTGGTCGGACTGATATTCGCCGACGGGCTCACATCGGCATCGACAATTGCCCCATCCTCTATGCCGGCCGCAATGTCGGCACTCTGTGCATGTTGCGCGTATGCCGCCGTCACGATTTGACGGCGCGGTACCATTTCCGGATCGGCACCAACCTTCACGCCGAGATAGCGAACCGTCGCTCCGAATAAATCAGACGGAATAGGCTCAACTGCGCCGAGCAGCACGTTGAAGAAGCCCTCGTTGACGACGACGCTCTGCGATTCTGTCCAAAGAGCGGTGCCCCCGGAGGCGACATCGTAAATCGCAAAGGCAATATCAAAAATCCCGTCAAGCGGCGCACCCTGTGAATTTTGCAGCCTGCCCTGGTAACTCATCAAGGCAGGAATGTCGGCTTGTGCATACGGTGCCGCAATTGATAGCATCGCCACACATGATAGTGCGAAAGAGATCTTAGCTCCCAGTCCGGTCATAGTATCATCTCCTTCAGAATTGTTTTGAGTCGGTCAACAGTCTTGCGACCATCGCTCACAAATCGCGAATTTCTTTTTCGAATGGTCTCTTGCGTAGTACTATTTCTTCTACGCCGGTAAAAGTCATAACGGCGACAGATTTTTGCAGATTAATGTGTCTTATTCATTCACCGCGGCCGGTATTATTTTCAAGAACAATTACCGGGAGTTGTCCGGCGGCAAGTCGTCGTTGGGCGTCGGCGCCATCGTTTTTGGCGATCGCAGTGCATCGATGCCGCGCTCGCGGGTAAGCCCGAAAGCCTCCGGATGAAGGTAGTGTCCGCGCTCTTCCTGACGCTTCTGCAATTCGACTGCGAGTGGATTTGCCTGAGCGAACGCATCCTTGCGCACACCGGTGAGCAGCCAGCAAACTTCGACATTGGGCTTTTCGGTTCTGATTGTGAAACGGCCGTTTTCCAGCTTCTTCGCAATGATCGCCTGCACGAATTCGCCAATGACGGTCAGCTGATAACGGAACTCACCGTTGAGCGCTTCGACGTATAACGGCATATTCACAATTGCTTCACCGTTCGCGTCTGTTGTAATGATTCCGTCATAGATGGTCTTCATCTCCGGCGAGTCGACTCCGGCGAGTCTCAAGATCTGATGTTCCGGATCGAGTGGATGATCAATTTCGGTTATCAGAGAGGGCATCAATATGTTGCCGCTGACATTAACGTCTCCGACAAAATAGCCGGCATAATTCCCCCACCCGTTATTGTAAGCTTCGCCCCACACGCCATAGCCGTAGACATTATTGTTATTCGCCGCGCCGTGAAGCCCCCAGCCCGAGCTGCTGCCGTTTATCGCTTTGGCCACAACGCCGTATCCGGAAAACCCGGCGGAATCGGCGGATGCATACATTCCGAAACAATCCGTTCCCCACTTGGCGTTTGAAACAATTCCCCACGTGGCGCCAGAATTCAAACCTGGTGTCAACGTGCGCGAGATGGCTTGTACACCATAGCGGGTAATGCCGTCGGATTCAGCGCGAGCATAAAGACCCAGCACCGAGCCGCCATTTGCCGAACCCGGAGTCGATGCCCGACTTAACCCGTATAGCGCCGTTGTCTGTCCGGTGCTCACATTTTCCAACCAAGAGAAGATACCATAATTGAAGAAAGTGTCGTTGTACCTGCGCCGAGCCGAGAGCAACGCCGTCGGCGCGGCAGTAATTCGTCCAAGCGCAACAGTGGTGTTGTCAAACCGGGCGGTACTGTCGCCAACGATAATTGTGTTGTTGAAGGTATTCGTGCCGGAGAATAATTGTGAACCGGTAAGTGTCGGGACTCCACCGGCGATCTTGCTGGGTGAGATTCCCGCCGATGGCGAAAGGTCGGCATCGACGATTGTGCTGTTGGCGATATGTGTTGAAGTCACGCCTCCTGAAGCAATCGAGATGTTGGCGTCACCGCTCGTTACGCCTCCGGTTAATCCGCCCGAAGTATTCACCGCAGTGATATCGCCAGTACCAACGTTGTCAATTCCGTCGGCGAATCCAGCCGGAATACCTTTGATGCCGGACCAGGAGGCCGAGTCAGCCTCCACCGCTGTCAGCGCATAAGCCACCGCCGCGATTCGCTGCCTTGGCGACAGCTCTGGATCAGCGCCGATCTGAACTGTAAGGAAGCGGTTAGCAGAGGTAAAAACACCCTCCCCTAAAGGCGTCACCGATCCAAGCAACACCGTGAACAATCCGCCATTGATACTAACGGCGTTGTGCGTTTCGGACCAGACAAGGTTGCCACTCGTCCCCGAATCATAAATCCGGAACGTAAGTGAATAAGTGCCAGTCAGCGGCAGACCGCTATTGTCGGTCGCACGACCCTGATAATTGATTAACTGCGGTGATGCGGCAGCCGCAATTGAGAATGCTATTAAGCTGGAGGCGACGAGAATTTTCCAAAAGCAGAGAGTTCGATACATTCAATTTCCTTTTCAGGTGCCGTGGGTTTACTTCTTATTCGATTCCAGATTTTCAATTCGTTTTAACATTAGTTGAACCAGATCCTGCAATTCGCGATTGCGCTCAGACAGTTCCTTCACACCAGCCAGCGCGACCCCCGCAACATCTTTTGCCGACAAATACATCGGGTCAATCTGTCCGGTGTTCTCGTCGACCGAGCCGACATTGAACAATGCAGCGAAATCTTCCGCCATCGGGCCAATGTGCTTTTCCGTGGTGCCTTTGTAATTGTAGTGGGGAAGTGACAACTGCGAAATCTTGTCGAGCAGTTCCGCCCCGCCGATCTCGACGAAGTTCTCCTTGAAAGTACGCGAGGACGCATCGGTCCAGACGCCTGCATTGGTTAGGCGTGCGCCGTTGCCGTTGGTGTTGGCAGTGCCGACATGAATCGGATGGAGTGCGCCGCCGTCATCGGTATCCCGATTGAGAGCCAAGCGTCCCGGATTAGTGCCATCGAAGAAGTAGGAACGGTGGTCAGCGCCGCCGACATCGACATCTTCGCCAAAGACCACGATGTAATTGGCCGGATTGAGAAGTTCGTCCGATATGGAATTGAGAGAACCTCCGAGAATCACCGAATATGCACCACGGTTGGAGTTAAACTCTCCGCCAACGATTCCACCATATTGGTCGGTTATCCAGTTATTCTGCCCGCCTCCGATGAAAGCGTTGCTTGCTCCCGAATCAGCCGTATTATATCCGCCGCCGCCAATCACGCATGATGTACCCCAGCAGTCTTGTTGGCTGCCGCCACTAATAACTGCTCCGGCGCCGGTTGCTTTGTTGACCACCCCGCCGCCGACAAAACTATATTCTCCTTCGGCCAGATTTAAACTGCCGCCGAGTATTGACGCACCACGCCCGGTGACCGAATTTCCATATCCGCCGACAACATTCCCGAGACTACTGCTGACCACGTTGAGGATGCCGCCAACAACAACCGCCGTATCTCCCGTGACAACGTTGTCGGTACCGCCGCCGATGAAAGAACGAAGCCCGCCGTTCTTGTTGGCAAATCCTCCGACGATTACCGAATTTGAACCACTAACCGAATTCTGATCTCCGCCGCCGACAAACCCGCCGCTCACCGACGTCGAGCAGTATTCACCGCCGACCACGATCGCATCAAAGCCATCCGCAAGATTGCCCACACCACCGCCGATAAACGAGCGCGTGCCGGAAGCACGGTTGCCGGTGCCGCCGCCGATTGTGGAGTAGCCGCCTTCTGCATCGTTGTTGCGCCCGCCTGCTACGGTCGCCCATTGTCCGGAAGCTGTGTCGCGTTCGCCGCCGCCAACTGTCGAGTACAATGACTCGGTGTAGTTCAACCAGCCGCCGCCAATATGCGAGTAATCCCCGGTCGCGCGGTTTTCCCGCCCGGCGCCGATGAAACTCCTGGTTCCGCTCGCGATATTGCTGCTTCCGGCGCCGACGAACGAGGAGTCACCAGATGCGAGATTTCCTGACCCGCCTCCGATCGATGCACCGTTTCCGCTGGCGACATTCTCAAGTCCCCCGCCGACGCTGGAATAATTCCCGGAGGCCGTGTTATCTGCGCCCGCTGTAAATGCGTAGCTACCGGAGGCATCGCCTGTACCGACCACGACACTGCCTTCGAATTTGGAATCACCGGTAACAATACCGCCCGTGGCGCCGTCGATAGTTGCCACGCGCAGGGAATAAGCTACAGAAATGATTTGTTTGCGCGGCGCCAACTCCGCTCCGCCGTTGACCTGTACACCGATGAAACGGTTGGCTTCGCTGAATAAATCTGGATTAATCGGAGCGACACTGCCCAACAAGACATTGAAGAGACCTTCATCGACAACAATCGGATTCTGTGTTTCTGTCCAAAGCGGCACTCCGCCAACAGCAAGATTGTAGACATTGAATGTGAGCGAGTAATTGCCGTTGAGTGCTATACCGGCGCCGTCGGTGAGCCGGCCCTGATAGCCGATTAGTCCCGGCGCGGTCGCGAACGCGGGAGAAACAAGCGATGTCAGCGTCATAGCGATTAAGACAGACCAGTTGCGGAAGAAGTGGTGCATGAAAACTCCTGTACAGGTTGTGCCAAAGTTCATTAGAAACAGAGAATCAGAATCTACATAGGTCGAATATATCCATTATTAAGGCGAAACTCTACGACTTCTCGATATTCAGTCGAAGCCTTTGCGGTAATGCAGGTAATGGATCAACGCCAAGATAAGCCAAATTTCGTTTCTGTCAACGATTTTGCCTGACTGAATCATTGCGAATGGTTGCATCCAACGGCTAAGTCTGCTATAATAAGAGCCGTCGGATGAGTTATCGTAGATAGAAAGGAATCACCATGTTAACTGCTGATAACAGCGTCCTCGTCGTTGTCGATGTCCAGGGCAAGCTCGCCCAATTGATGCACGACAAGGAACTCGTCTATGCCAACATCGAGCGCATGATCAAGGGCGCACAGCTTCTCGATATCCCGATACTCTGGACAGAACAATACCCCGAAGGCCTCGGCGCAACAATTCCGGAATTGGCTCAATTGATGAAGGGCAATGCACCACTGGTGAAGGACACCTTCAGTTGCTGCGGCGACGACAAGTTTGCGCATGCGCTTAAATCCAGCGGCCGCAAGCAGGTGATGTTGACCGGCATCGAAACCCACGTCTGCGTCTACCAGACCGCCCGCGACCTGCTCACTGATGGCTTCGGAGTCGAACTGATCGTCGATGCCGTTTCTTCACGCACCGCTGCCAACCGCCAACTGGGTATCGAGAGAATGAAAGACCTCGGCGCCGGTGTGATGTCCACCGAGATGACACTCTTTGAACTCCTGCGCGTTGCCAAGGGTGACAAGTTCAAAGAAGTCTTGCGAATCGTGAAGTAAGACGTGTCAGACTTGACCGTTCTTACCGACCGCGACGCGATCGAGAAGTACTTGCGACGCGACACGCCGCTCAACATTTACCTGATAGGCGACCTCGATGACTTTTTCTGGCCTCACACCACGTGGTATGCCTCCATGTCCGGCGGGGAAATCGAAGCACTGGCATTGCTCTATCGCCCATCGGGACTTCCAACTCTAATTGTCCTTATCAATGGCGATATCCGCCCGGCGAGCGATCTGCTCCAAGAGTTGTCGCCGCATTTGCCGGACACTGTCTATGCCCATCTGACTCCCGGTCTCGAAAACGCAATCGCCGCGGATTTCCATCTCGACTCCCGCGGCGACCACAATAAGATGATACTGCGCACACCGAGCCTGCTCGACAACGTCTCGTCAAGACAATCCGTGCCCTTGTCGATACAGGACGAGAAAGAGATTCTGGCGTTCTACCGCGAGGCCTATCCCGGCAACTGGTTCGACGCCCGTATGTTGGAGACTGGGCACTATTGGGGCGTTCGCCTTCATGGTAGGCTGGCGGCTGCCGGTGGTGTGCATGTCTGCTCGGCGCGCTATCGCGTGGCGGCGCTGGGAAACATCGCCACACATCCCGATTTTCGCGGACAGGGACTGGCGGGCGACGTCACC